>NZ_JAVRBR020000129.1:0-79143 GCF_034531165.2 Dendronalium sp. ChiSLP03b
TGCCACTTGACGAATTGATATTTTCTCCTGAATATGTGCTGCAACTATTTTTTCTCGGAGATCGATTGAATATGCTTTCATGAAAAGATATTATTTTTCTTCTTACTAACTGTACCTCATAACAACGGGAAGTGCTGTATAAAGCAACTTATTGCTTAAGAACACAGACTGTAAGTAGAAAGGTGCAAATAAATATAACTATGTAAAGAAAGATTAACTTGGCTCAAACCCTCTTCCCTTCTGCCTTCTGCCTCCTGCCTCCTGCCTTATCCCAATGATAAATATTTACGCCCACCTACTTAAAAGTGAGTTGTTCAATAAATTCGCTACAAAACCTTTATAAAAATATGGCAGTTAGATAGGGCAAAAATTAAGCTTAAAAATTAACAATACAAAAACGGCTGAACCCCGTGATGTTTTTATTGCTCAAACTGACACATACTTATCACAATTAAACTGGAGTCCAAAGCAGGGAAGGGAGTATTTACAGCAAAAGTACGGCAAGAAATCTCGCTTACAACTCTCTGACACAGAACTTCTTGATTTTATTGATTATTTGAAGTTACAAGTAACCTAAAGCTGCTAAATTTAGGAGCGATCGCTCTAATTTAAATCTCACTCGCTAGCTTCTGGCAGCCAGTCTTCATCCAAAACTAACTCTAAAGAATAGGGACAATCTTCTGGAAACACAGAAATTTGCAGCTCTGTTTGCTTGGCAGCTTGGCGGCGTGCCCTTTGATAGCTTTCCTCAAGTTGCTCTGTAGGATAGTTCTTGAGACTAGGACTATCTTGAATCGTTAACTCAATTTGGGTGCGAGCATCAGTGATAGAATCCAGCCAACTATCTGAGCGACGCTGAGGTTGATATTGCCACTTGAGCAGATGTAACAGCAGGCGAGTGAGTTGACTGGCAATACCTCGCTTTTCGCTTTTGCCCAAGTCTTCAACCTCCTCAATCAGATGTTCTAAATCAATTTCCTGCCAATGATGCGATCGCAATAGTTGGGCTGTATGTTTAATCCATAAATTGAAATCTGCTTGATAACTTGCGCTCATAACTCGCCTGTTACTCGATCTAACATGCCACTAGTTACGTTTTACAGTATCTCGATAGTAACGCGATCGCCCATCCATTACACAGAGGTTTTTGCTTGTAAGGAATGCGATGCCTGCGGCAAGATGCTAAAAAGCGTCTACGTAGAATTAATAAAGTTGCCAACTGTATCATAGAGTTAGATAAAACTACCTCATATCACCAGATTGCATGAATTCAAGGGTTGATCTGTTGATGCGATCGCAGCAGGAATAAACCGCGATCGCAGCTAAGTCTTGAATGAGGCGATAGAGGCTTATCTAGAAATGCATCAGTAGCAAATAGAGGAAATTCAAAAGGGAATTGCTGAAGCGAATGCTGGAGAATTTGCAAGTGATGCTGAAGTCAAAGCGACTGTTACAAGGTTCACCAATGCAGGTTAAGTGCGTTGTGCTTTAGGCATTCGTAATTGTGCTTTAGCAAAAAACTCATCTGATAAGGGTGGGATATCTGAAGTATCGATATCTTTGTCACTTATGGTATCAATTCTATTCCAATCGGTTCTTGAGGTATTTTTCATAGCGTTTTCATTCCTGAGATAGTGCTTTATCAAAAATCTTCATCATCTACAAAAAACTCGGCATCGTCTTCCAACCTCGAATTACCCTGCCGAGAATCAGCTAAACCCCAAAGGGGTTGCAGTATTGATATACCAATTAACCCTATACCAGCACTGAAAGCCAGAACTAAACCCGCTGGTATTTGAACAGATTGAAATGTTAAGAATTTTAACGATACTGGTGTGGCGTTTTGAACTGAAATAATCGCGATTGCCACTACCCAAATAGCTACAACTAGGGATGCGAAAAAAGGAGCTAGGGTTTTCATACGTTGATAAAACTGAGGAGTTACAAGTTAAGAATTATTACTTTACAACTCTTAACTCATAACTCCTAACTGAATTAAACTGCTACTGCCTCTAGCTTAGCAATCGAGCTTTCCATCTCTTGAGCAACTTGGGTAAGTTTTTCGGGAGAGTTGGTTTCTAGGTAGACGCGCACCAGAGGTTCTGTACCGGAAGGACGCAGCAATATCCAGCTGCCTTCTTCTAAGTAGAGCTTAATACCATCTTTGCGCCCGACTTCTTTAACTTTAATTCCTGCTACCTCTGTAGGTGGATTTTTTGTGAAGGAGTCGATGACGGCTGTTTTGTGGGCTTCTGTGAGGTGCAAATCAAGGCGTGTGTTGTAAAGCGGCCCATCAGCTTCAGCGATCGCTTCTTTGACAAGTTGACTCAAAGGTTTACCTTCATAGGCGATCGCTTCTGCTACTAGCATGTCAGCTAAAACACCATCTTTTTCGGGGATATGCCCAATTACACTTAAACCGCCTGATTCTTCTCCCCCAATCAGTACGCTAGTTTCGCGCATTTTTTCGCCGATATATTTAAAGCCCACTGCTGTTTCATAAATTGGTAGACCGTACTTAGCTGCAAGATTATCTAGTAAGTGGGTTGTAGCCACCGTCCGGACAATCGCGCCACTTTTCCCTTTATTTTTTATTAAATGTCGTGCTAGTACTAATAGCACAGTGTTCGGAGTGAGGACGTTGCCTTGTTCATCCACAATGCCAAAGCGATCGCTATCTCCATCTGTCGCCAGACCTAAATCTGCGCGATCGCGCAGTACTGCTTCCACTAACTCAACTAGTTGTTCGCCTTTGGGTTCTGGCATCCCGCCACCAAATAATACATCTCTCCAAGTGTGGAAAGATTCTAATTGAGCACCACTATGTTGCAAAACTTCATCTAAATACCCGCGAGAAGTAGAATACAGCGCATCATATTTAACTTTCAGTTGAGCGCTTCTAATCTTTTCTACATCTAGCAAGGTATAGATAAATTGGAGATAGTCTGGTTTGGGATCGAAAGTGGAAATTGCACCTGATGGATTGTTACTAGGCAACTCATCCGATGCACTTTCAATATTTGCCACAATAGTATCAGTAATCTCTGGAGTGGCAGGCCCAGCATAATCAGGGATATATTTAATCCCACAGTAAGGTGCTGGATTATGGCTAGCAGTAAACATCAACGCCCCAGCGGAATTTAAGTGACGGGCGTTGTAGGCGATTACAGGTGTCGGGCAATCCCGATCGGTAATTTTGACCGTCCAACCCAAGTCCGCCAAGACTTGAGCCGCTGTACGGGCGAACTGGTCAGCTAAAAAGCGAGTATCGTAGGCAATAAGAACTGGTCTGTCCTTAGAGTAGGCTGTTTCGAGGTAGCTTGCGATCGCTCTTGTTACTTTCCGCACATTGGGGAAAGTAAAATCATCAGCAATAATACCTCTCCATCCGTCAGTGCCAAACTTTATCTTACTGGAATTGCTACTAGCGCTCATTTTCGCCACTTTCTCCAAATACTATAGGAAGCTTCCCGCAAAGCGTGCGTAGCCGCAAGTATCCCTACCGTGTTTTTTCTCACTGCTGTTGAGCAATGTTAACCCCCGATCGACCTTTTGCCAGTTATCACCTTTGGTCTTTAGTTGCCCCAGCGACAGGGCAAGAACGCTGGCATTGCCAGATGAGACGGGGGTTTATCAAAGCGCGTCAACACGATCCACAAGTCAAAGCACTATTGGCTAAGGCCACTGCACCCCAGCGGATTGGGATACTTGCCCAAAAAGGGGTTTATGAATTTCATCATAATAGACATCTGTTACACCAAGCAGACGGAGTAGAAAAAGTTGCTCAGCTACTGAAATTAAGTAACTCTACCGATCAAGTGCAACAGCGCGTGCTGCAAATTTTGAAAAAATATCACGATACTCCTTTGCTGTTGGATAAACAAATCATCGAACTCACCCCGGGCGATGAAGGTTTTCCCAAACCGATTTTAATTGACCATGAAGATTTTCACTTCCGCTTATATGCAGCGATGGACTGTGTTTTTATTGAAAGCGATCGCACTTTGCATATTTTAGATTTCAAAACTGGTAAATCCGCTTTCGATCGACGACAGGCATTAGTTTATTTATTGGCTGCTCGTTATCTTTATCCAGGGCGTGAAGCTGTAGCATCATTCTATAACTTAGAATTGGGTAAAAAATCTGATTTAATTAGCATCAATAATGGTGAATTTAAATCTTTAAAATTTGAGTTGGCTAATATTGCCCACAAGCACCAGCGCGATTTGCAAAAATATCAGGAAAAAACTAGTAATTTCAGCCAAATTTTCCCCCCTAATCCAGGCACTCACTGCCGTTTTTGCCCATTTCAATCAATCTGTGATTTTTCCCAACAGTCAACTCAATCGCATCCTATGCCTAGCTTAAGGACTAATGCTTAGTATTGGGTACTGGGTACTGGGTACTGCGAAGATAGGAAAAACGTTAAAGGGGAAAGGTATGGTTTTTCCTTTTCCCCAATCCCTAATCCCCAGTACCCAATCACATCGGCACAGTTCAAAAAGGTGGCAATTCTTTAAGAATCGTAAATCGGATATGATTAATTGCTAAGTCACCTATGGGGATATCCTCTTTGGTAAGGCGTACACCTTGGCTGCTTAAACTTTCAAAGGTGATACCTTTGCCAATTTCAATGTGATACCAGCTTAAGCCCATAAAAAAGCGCGTGGGATAAGGGCCACCATACCCAACATCATCTGGATTCGATTCCATTGGCAACCAACCAAAACCTGGGATGTAGAATTCCAACCAAACATGATTAAAGTCGGGTTGCAAGGGGACACCTTGCTGTTCGCCATGAGGCGGGCATTTATATCTACCCACTGTACGGCAGGGAATGCCATTTAAACGGCACAGAGCAAGCAAAACACCCACATACTCGCCACAGGAACCAACACCCCGTTCTAAAACGATATCTGGCGTGTCAATGTATGGTTTGATGCCATAGGATAATTCATCATAAACATAGTTGCGGATGCTGTACATTTTCCGCAGTAAATTGGTTTCTGAACCAATTGCATCGCGGGCAGCACGACGAACAATAGTGGTATCCATTGCCAAATCGTCATCATCCACCAAGTAGCGACTTTGAAATTCTGGTGGGAGTTCGGGAATATCTTCCACATCTCTAGGAGTAATTCGATACTTAATTCCTCGAACTTCTAACAAGGCTTTCCAGCCAAATATATGCCGTTCGCCTGGAGTGAGGGCATCAAATTTAAATACTGCCACCCGTTGTCCGTCTATCACCTCTTCTGTAAAGGGTAGACCGATGGGTTCAATATGTTTTAGCTTTTGGCGCTCAGTTTCTGAGGGCAAGGCAATGCGCCATTCTACTTCTGGTAAATATACCTCTTCTAAAGGAGAAATTTCCTCAGCATAGGACATTTCAATTAGATAGCCATTAGAGAGGGCGTAATGTTTATCTGGCTCGTAATGATAATACAGGGGATGAATAAAAGTCCGATCGCGGTAGGTTAATTCATGATTGGGGTCAGCATTCGGGTTATCCCGGATATAAGGCTCATCGGAAGCATAGGCAATGTAAAGACTTTCCTGGCCTGTATCGCCGTTGGTATGTACTGCTATGCCAGTAGGAGAATCAAACGGGGTGAGAACACTGAAGTTAATTTCTCCTGTGGCCCGATCTAGAGAGTAAACTGTTTGTTCTGTGCGATCGCAAACCCAAAGCGTTTCTTGGCTAACTGCCAAATTTTCTACGCCAACCCCAGGGGCATAAAATTTGGTAATCTCTTTGCGGGTATCGCGGTCAAAAATCAGTATAGATCCTAGCTTTTGGCAACTGACGTAGACTGTTGATTCCCAAACAGCAACGCCGTCAGCAGGATAAGGCAAAGTGACAAAATGCTCCAGACCTAAAGAGGTGAGCTTGGATAAATAAACACTGTTGTCGCGAGTCACCCATAGAGTATCTTCCCATACTGCTAGACCAGTCACCTCGCTAAATTCTTTAACTTGGTGGGGATTGAGGATTTTGCTGTTGTCAGAGTTAGGGTCAATCTCTAATAGATGCCCTTTAACAGTGTCAATGGCGAGCAGCGTATCTTTGATGAAAGCAATACCACTCAGGGTAGCAGCGGTAAGCGGTCGAATTGTCTTTTGCCCAAGCATTTGGCTAGCAGTCAAACTAGGGAGTGTAAAACTTATATTAAGCATATTTGTTCAATGGTTTAGCACCCCTAGGATTAATTGTGGCATATCCTTTGTCACCAAACCTCAGACTTCTACTAATATCAATTATCAGTACAATGTGTTGTAAAAAACTCTTTCGTAGGAGATAACACACATATATCAACAGAGGAAAAATTTATAAATCTTATGAATTGCATTCAACCTCATACAGCTTGACAACAGCTCTAATGTAACTTTAGTTGATGGTTTTCCAGCCATCACTAAATTATGATCGAATTTTGTAACCAATTTCTGTGAACTACACGATGTCTGCTAATTCTCTGCCTGAAGGTGCTGCCAATTGGCATAGTTTGGAAGTCGATAAAGCACTAAAACTGCTCAATAGTAACCCAGACAGTGGCTTAACACCCCAAGAAGTTGAACAGCGGTTGCAAAAATATGGCCCCAACGAACTAGAAGAAAGTGGTGGCCGCAGCCCTTGGGAAATTCTACTGGATCAGTTCAAGAACATTATGTTGTTGATGCTGATTGCCGTAGCTATCATTTCTGGGGTTTTAGACCTCATGGCTTGGCGGGCGGGCGGCTTGAAGCCTGGTGAAGTGCCCTTCAAAGATACGATCGCCATTATGGCTATTGTCATCCTCAATGGCGTACTCGGCTATGTCCAAGAAAGCCGCGCTGAAAAAGCCCTGGCAGCGCTGAAAAAACTTTCCTCTCCTTTAGTGCGAGTCATTCGTGACGGCAAAGTGGTGGAGGTAGCAGCCAAGGAACTAGTACCAGGGGATATAATGCTGCTGGAAGCTGGGGTGCAGTTAGCCGCAGATGGACGCATCATAGAAGCGTCTAATTTACAAGTGCGAGAATCGGCACTAACGGGTGAAGCCGAAGCTGTTAACAAACAGGCAAAAATCGTTTTGCCAGAAGAAACAGATTTAGGCGATCGCATTAATTTAGTCTTTCAAGGAACTGAAGTTGTCCAAGGACGATCCAAGGTTCTGGTAAGCAACACCGGCATGACAACGGAACTGGGTAAAATTGCTGCCATGTTGCAGTCGGTGGACAGCGAACCTACCCCCTTGCAACAGCGAATGACCCAGTTGGGTAATGTTCTGGTCACAGGTTCTTTGATTCTGGTAGCGATCGTCGTCATTGGCGGTATCATCCAGGCAAGAGGTTTTAGCAACTTACAGGAATTATTGGAAGTTTCCTTAAGTATGGCGGTTGCCGTAGTGCCAGAAGGTTTACCCGCAGTGATTACCGTCACTTTGGCACTGGGAACCCAGCGAATGGTGCGCCGGAATGCTTTGATTCGCAAACTACCGGCGGTAGAAACATTGGGTTCTGTCACCACCATCTGTTCTGATAAAACTGGTACCCTGACTCAGAACAAAATGGTGGTGCAATCGATTTACAGCGATCGCCATGCGTTTCGCGTCACGGGAGAAGGTTATACTCCCACAGGAGATTTTCAATTAGATAGTCAAAAAATTTCCATAGACGAGCATTTAGATGTCCTAGCTTTGCTAGTCGCCTGTGTTGTTTGTAATGACTCGGTGTTGCAAAAACAAAATGGCGATTGGGCGATTCTGGGAGATCCTACAGAAGGTGCTTTGCTCACACTGGCGGCGAAAGCTGGTATTGAAAAAGACCAGTGGAACAGTAAATTACCCCGTGTTGGAGAGTTTCCTTTCTCTTCAGAGCGCAAACGGATGAGCGTCATCTGTCGAGTGGAACAAGTCGCGACAGGCGAACAATCTTTGACATCAGTTGACCCCGCACTCGCTGGTTTGGTCAAGTCTGAGCCTTATGTAATGTTTACCAAAGGTTCGCCAGAGATAGTCTTGTCTCGTTGCACGCAGATTTATTTAGGCGATCGCTCAGTTCCCCTAACAGAAGAACAACGCAGCCAAATTCTGGCAGAAAACGACAAAATGGCGAGTAAAGGTTTGCGAGTGTTAGGTTTTGCTTATAAACCTCTCGCAGAAATTCCGCCAGAGGGGTCAGAGGAGACATACGAGCAAGACTTAATCTGGCTGGGATTGGTGGGTATGCTAGATGCGCCACGCCCAGAAGTCAGGGCGGCAGTCCAAGAGTGTCGGGAAGCAGGCATTCGCCCAATTATGATCACTGGCGACCACCAGTTAACAGCAAGAGCAATTGCTACCGATTTGGGAATCGCACAAGAAGGCGACCGCGTCCTCACGGGTCAGGAATTGCAGCGGATGAGCGACCAAGAACTAGAGCAGAATGTTGACTTGGTAAGCATTTATGCTAGGGTTGCCCCAGAACACAAACTGCGAATTGTGCAAGCACTGCAACGTCGAGGCAGATTTGTAGCCATGACAGGTGATGGTGTCAACGATGCCCCAGCCATCAAACAAGCTGACATCGGAATTGCTATGGGCATCACTGGTACTGATGTCAGTAAAGAAGCCAGTGACATGGTGCTATTAGATGACAACTTCGCCACTATTGTCGCCGCCACCAAAGAAGGCAGAGTTGTTTACACTAACATCCGCCGCTTTATTAAGTACATCTTAGGTAGTAACATTGGCGAGGTTCTCACGATTGCCGCAGCACCCTTAATTGGTTTGGGAGGTGTTCCCCTAACCCCCTTACAAATTCTCTGGATGAACTTGGTGACAGATGGTTTACCAGCTTTGGCATTGGCTGTGGAACCTCCAGAACCAGACGTAATGAAACGTCCGCCTTTTAGTCCCCGCGAAAGTATTTTTGCTAGGGGGTTAGGTTCTTATATGGTTCGTATTGGCATCATCTTTGCCATTATCAGCATTGCTTTAATGTGGTGGGCTTATAGCCATACCCATGCACCAGGATATCAAGGCGATCGCGATGCTTGGAAGACAATGGTCTTTACAACATTGTGTATTGCCCAAATGGGTCATGCGATCGCAATTCGCTCTAACAACCGACTGACAATTGAGATGAATCCCTTCTCCAATCTCTTTGTGTTAGGGGCTGTTGTTGTCACCACAATTTTGCAGTTGATGCTGATTTATGTTCCGCCTCTGCGAGATTTCTTTGGTACTCATTGGCTAAGTCCAACAGAGTTATGGATTTGTATCGGCTTTAGTGCCTTGATGTTTGTGTGGGTGGAATTGGAGAAGCTATTCCTACGGTTTATGGGCAAGAAGAGTGTCTAGAAATTAAAAATTAAAAATTAAAAATTAAAACTATGGAAATTCCCTTTTTTAATTTTTAATTTTGCATTTTTAATTCTTCTTTTTATGTACTTAAAAAACATTCACCTGAGACAGTTTCGTAATTACCAAGAGCAAAAGGTTGAGTTTACTGCTGCCAAAACAATTTTGGTAGGCAATAACGCTCAGGGAAAGTCCAATTTGTTAGAGGCGGTGGAGTTGCTGGCAACATTGCGATCGCACCGCATGGCACGCGATCGCGATTTAGTCAAAGAAGGGGAAGCCATAGGACAAATTCATGCCACCCTAGAGCGACAAACTGGCATCAGTGACTTAACTTTAACTCTCCGGCGCAACGGTCGTCGCAGTGTGGCCTTAAATGGCGAGTCTCTGCGGCGACAAATGGATTTTCTCGGTGTGTTGAATGCAGTGCAGTTTTCCAGCTTGGATTTAGAACTCGTGCGCGGCGGTCCCGAAGGTCGCCGCAACTGGCTAGATACACTTTTAATTCAACTCGAACCAGTCTACACTCACATTTTGCAGCAGTATAACCATGTACTACGGCAACGCAACGCCTTTTTAAAAAAAAATCAAGATTTAGGACTCAGCACTCAGCAATCAGAACTTGCTGTGTGGGATGCACAACTAGCTACCACAGGCACAAGGGTGATTAGAAGACGCGATCGCGCCATCCAAAGATTAGCTCCCATCGCTGCAGCTTGGCACGCTAATATCAGCGGCAGTACAGAAGTTCTAGAAATCAAGTATGCCCCTAGCGTTCCTTTAGTGCAAAACCAGCCGGAAGAAGTGCAACAAGCGTTTTTAACAAAAATTCAACAGCGAGCCGTTGCCGAACTGTACCGAGGCACTACCCTTGTCGGCCCTCATCGCGACGAAGTAGAATTGACTATTAACCAAACACCCGCTCGTCAATACGGTTCTCAGGGTCAGCAACGAACTTTAGTATTAGCCCTAAAACTAGCAGAATTGCAACTAATTGAAGAAGTTATCAAAGAGCCTCCACTACTCTTGCTTGATGATGTCCTAGCCGAATTAGATCCATCCCGCCAAAATCAATTACTTGATACTATTCAAGACCGTTTTCAAACTCTGATTACTACCACTCACCTGAGTTCTTTTGATTCCCAGTGGTTGAATTCTTCCCAAATTCTTTTTGTTAAGGCAGGAGAAATAATATCATCACCAGCGACTCTTTAGTAAATCAACAATTATAGGAGAAGGCAGTGCATTGCAGAGAAAACATGCTTTCCCTGTAAATTAAGATTAAATCTAACGAGTTTTAATTACGAATTACTATAGCTTGCTCTATTTTGTAATGAACTTAGTTTGATAAACATTTCATAACTATGCCCAAAACTAATGACATATTAAATGAAGATGAGATTGCATCACTAGGTGCATCATTACGAGCAATTGAGCAAAAGCTACTTAAACAAGGTCAGAAAGATAGTAAAACTAGAATTTGGTTTCAAGGTGAGGAACCTTATTTTGATGTCTTTTTTGAATTGAACAACGATGAAATTTTATGGTTTCAATTTACATTACGTGGTAAATCTATTACCTGGGATAAGAGAAAACCAGAATTGCAAACAGGTAATACAAATGAATTATGTCTTGATGATGTGAGTTTTTACGCAGCAAGTAAAACAATTGAGAACGATCGTCAACAAGACTGGGAATTTATCTATTTAGTGAAATCAATTCTTCGCAGTAGATCGGAAGAACCAATTTTTGCCAAGGCACTCACATTATTTAATTAGTTATTAGCCATACGTTATCGATTTTCTAATCTTTTAAAAAGGCGGAGAACCACAAAAGTCAGCACAGCACCAACTAATCCTAACTGCCATAAACCCAACCCAGCTGCAATTCCTAAACCAGCCGAAACCCAAACAGATGCAGCTGATGTGAGTCCGTGAATTTCAGGTCGCGATGATTTTTCGGAAGATTCGCGTATAATTTCCCCAGCACCAAGAAATCCTACACCAGCTGCAATACCCTGAATCACCCGGCTGAGAGCATCAGGATTTGATTGTAACGAAACTATTTGCATAGGTATGACAGCGAACACAGCTGAACCAAGGCACACCAGCATATGAGTTCTTAAACCTGCTGGTTTCTGCTTCAACTGGCGTTCTAATCCAATAATTCCTCCAATCAGTAAGGCAAAGCACAGCCTAAAGACAATGTTTGGTAAATCATTGGGTGCAAGGTAGTAAGTGTTAGACAATGCTAGAGATTAAAGAAAGTACTATATTTTACGGTTGCTTGGTAATATAGTTCCAATCAACCTTATTTTATGGATTTTACTACAAAACCTACAGATTGTGGTGCTTAAAAATATTGAATAATACTTTTTTAGCAAGAAAATAATTTTTTCTATTTTCTTGCTAGTCTAATCAGAAGAATATTATTTTTGCAAAAAGATATAAAACTTCACTTATAATTTACGTCAATATTAATGATTACCGACATGGGAGTTTCAAGTTAACTAAATGGGTCTTCATCTTTTAAAAATGATTATAAAGCAATATTTTAACTCAAATTGCTAAATTTAACCAAACACTCAATAAATGAATGTAAGACGACTTCTTAAGGTGCAATTAAGTTGAATGAATCAAAGACAGTGATTTACAAAGGAGTCAGACAATCGTCAGACAAGTGTAATAGTAATTAACTGATAACTAAATCGGCACAATTAGACGTAAATGCTAGAAACTGCTTCTGGCAGATATTTCAAGAGATGACATCTGATGAACTTACCAAGAGGGTGTGCCTCTAGTGGCAAACTAATAACTGACAACTAATAAATTGAGTGGATAAACTCTACTGGCTTGAACAAATCAAACTGCTAGACCGTGCCAAGGTAGGTGACAAAGCATTTTACTTAAGCAGAATCATGCAGCGTGGCTATCCGGTGGCATCCGGTTTTGTAATTTCCGCAGATGTTTTGCGACAATTCCTAGAAACTCTCAACAGTTCAGAGTCATTAGTCGCAGATTTACCCTATTCTTCCTTGCACCTGGATGTAGCTAATTGGCGACAACTTCAGCAGGTAGCTGGACGTTTGCGTCAAGAAATCATTACAGCGACTGTACCACCACGGTGGGTAAGTACAATTTTTCAGGCAGCTAGAGAATGGCAAACTAGTTATCTGATTTTGCGACCAACGCTGGCATTATCGACAGTAATGCAAAATTTGGGGAATACATCTGGTTTGCTGGAATCAATCTTTTGCTACTGTGATGAAGAAGCGATCGCCAGAGCATTAAAGCATACTTGGAGTCAGCTGTTTCGTGCCAGGAGTTTACTGTATTGGCAGCGGGTGGGAATTAGCCTACAACAAATTAATTTAGCAGTATTAGTACAACCAGTTCAGAATGCGATCGCCAGCGGTTTACTTTATACTAATTCTGCGGGATGGAAAATAGAAGCAACTTGGGGATTAGGAACAGCGATTTCCCAAGGTGATGTACTTCCAGATACATACTACATCCAAGGAGACACAGGGGTTGTCCTAGAGCGACATCTAGGCAATAAAATGCTGGCTTATCGTTTTAATGATGCTGCGGCTGTAGATGCTTCGCAATCTCTCGCTAGATCGGTACTAACAGCAGATAATACTGATATATTGGCTTATGTACTTGAGGAAGCTCAACAAAAACAGTACGCTTTACAAGAAGAATACTTGCAACAACTAATCACTCTGGGCAATCAACTGATGAGTGAACTAGGGAAAAGCTTTACTATCAAATGGACTATATCTGAGGAAACCCCAGTTACGCCAGGCCGTTCAACTTTGGCAAATAAAGCACGCGACTGGTTCCCCCATCTCACTATCACGCAAGTTAGTAGCCCCCAATCAGTGATTCCCAATTTACAGTTCATTAAAGGACTAGGGGCAGCAACAGGACGAGTGACAGCGACTGCTTATGTAATTGTCAACTCCCAACACAGACCAGAACAAATACCCAAAGGAGTAATTTTAGTAGCACCGACGATTACACCGGATTGGTTACCGCTACTGCAACAAGTCGTTGGTATTATCACGCAGCAGGGAGGATTGACTAGCCATGCTGCAATTTTGGCTAGAGAACTAGGTATTCCGGCAGTAGTAAGTGCTACAGATGCCACAATCATAATTCAAAATAGCGAACGGCTGTTAGTGGATGGCGATCGCGGAGAAGTATATCGTATTAGAGAAGACAGAGTAGACAAAAAAGGAGAGGGTAAAAATCAAGAACTAAATTCTCATCATCCCATTACGACATCACCCCATCCTCTTATTACCCCGAATCTACCCATGATTGCCACCCAGCTGTTGGTGAACCTGAGTCAGCCCAGCTTAATTGAGCAAGTACAAAACTTACCTGTGGATGGGGTAGGATTGTTGCGCTCAGAACTAATGCTACTCAGCACGCTTGAGGGGCAACATCCTAATATTTGGCTTATAGGTGGGCATAAAGAAGAATTGTTAGAGCAATGGACTGAGCAGATTATGCGGTTTGCTCGTGCCTTTGCACCACGACCAGTATTTTATCGCTCTTTAGACTGGCGATCGCACGAGTTCTCATCATCTACTCATACTCCACAATCGATGCTAGGCGATCGCGGTACATTCAGTTATATCAGCAATCCCGCAGTTTTTGAGTTAGAATTAACAGCTTTGGCAACTGTACAAAAAGCAGGTTACAGCAATGTTCACCTGTTGTTGCCTTTTGTTCGCAGTGTGGCAGAGTTTTCCTTTTGTCGGCAAAAAGTTGAGCAAGCAGGCTTAACCCAGATACCGCAGTTTCAATTATGGATTATGGCAGAAGTGCCAAGCGTGTTATTTTTGCTACCAGAATATGTGAAAGCAGGTGTAGCCGGAATTTCCATTGGGACTAATGACCTAACACAACTACTGCTAGGAGTAGACAGAGAACAAGGACAGCTCACAAAAGTATTTAACGAACGGCATCCAGCGGTAATGGGTGCGATCGCCCAACTGATCCAAATGGCTAAAACTGCGGAGATACCATGTTCAATCTGCGGTCAAGCACCAGCACTCTATCCAGAAATTATCGAGCAACTGGTGCAATGGGGCATTACTTCGATTTCTGTAGAACCAGAAGCAGTAGAGCGAACATATCAAGCGATCGCTCGTGCTGAACAACGTTTGATTTTAGCAGCAGCACGACGAAAACTTGAATAACTGACTGTCAAAAGTCAACTTTTTTATCGAATATATCCAGTTTCACGCAAAAACTTGCGTAAATCTGCAAAGAATTTTGTGCGATCGCTTTTTTTATAAGCTTGCTGCACTCGCTGCCAACCATCCTGTCCTTGACCAAGTAAATACTTATCTGCCAGATACGAAGCTAAAAATCCTTTGCCGTCATCACCTTGTTGCCGCGCCTGCATGTAAGTTTGCCATTGTTCGCTAGCATGACTGTAGATTAACTTGGGATAGCGGCGGGTAACATCAATCATTTTTCCTTGACGATATTGCCAAATTTGCAGAGGATAGCCAGAAGCAGCGTAGGCTGTAAAGGCATAAGCAAAGCGATCGTCTCGACTATCAAATTCTGGCAGTCCATCCTTGTCTAAATCTTGGAGTCGATAGCCACCATTACCCCATTCATGACGAGTCTGATTATACTGCTTGGATTGACTGTTGTAACGGTAAATCAACGAATATGTACAACAGTGCGCTCCGCCTGTAAAAAAATCAGCAATTACTTCTGGTTCTTTGTTGCCGTCCAAGTCTAGCACTGGTAACTTATTGTCTGTAAATACTCCAACAGGTCGGTCATATTCACTTTCTTGAGGCAGCTTTTTATCCAAAACAGTTGTACCCGCCCGAATAATCTGTAACCGCACATTTTTATATTGATATTCTTCTGGTTTGTCATAGGATATTTCTGCCCGGACATTACCCGATTGTCCAGCGATTACCTCTGCCTTAACAGGCTGGGACAATACAGCCGTCATGCTTAAAATAGCTAAACCTATTAAAGATTGGTTTATCAAGGCACGCATAGTATTAATTGTGTGTGTTGTATATAGCTGGTTTAACTGTATACAACACTACAAAAACGGTCAATATCGGAAAATTGCCGCTGCTGGTGCATCATTAGGCATTTGTTCCGGCTCGACAGCGTAAACTGTACCACCGTTTAAAATTGTATGAATGGCAGCAAAATCTAACATATCTTCATCATCTGGTTCTGGTTCTGGGTGCAAATCGACAGCCATCGAATCTGGGTCAAACTCACCCCAGATTTGCTGTCCTACTGGTACAAACAAAGAATCAACTCTTTGATAGTAAGCTGCTGAAATGATCTCTTTGAGATCGCTAGAGGCTTTGCCAGTACCCTCTCCAGCGAGTTGTTGGTAAAGCTCCATTGCATCTTGCTCTGACTGATGGAATAGAGGTTCAACGATTGGCCAAGCTTGGGCGTGTAATTCTTCCGGTTGGAAAAGTTCCAGTCTGCGGGTAATGCCTTCTTCTATTAGATGGGGATAAGTATTCGCCTCTCGGTAAATTGGATGGAGATACTCAACTCCTGCCAAAATTAAAGGCGCTTCTCGATCTCGCAGTTTCTCATGCAATGCAGCATCAACCGCGTGAAAGTATTGGAGAATAGCTTCTTGGTGCTTGTCTCTATCTGGACTTCCCTGTCCGTGAAATACACCTGGTTGCGAGCGCGAGAAAGGACTTGAGGTGCTACCTTTGGATGTAGCAATGCGAAATTGACCTTCTTTGGCGGTTTCGTCGTAGAGTAGAGCCTCATCAATACTTTTAGGCATATTTTCTACTTCTACTTCATTGAGGCCGGAGCGCGTTCCCTCAAAAAACTTCGCATCCTTTTGACTCAGAGCGAGGACGTAGAACTTGCCATCATTGTTGATTAATTGTAGCAACGGTTTGAGGTGGAAGCGATCGCTCACAACCACCAATTCTTGAAACTCCATTGGTAGACGGTAGTAGCGAAATACATCTGAAGAAATAAAGATTGCCAAGCCGTGGTCTTGGTGTTCCCAGAAATCAGTTGTATCAAGTTCCATAGCTGGCTGAAGAAAGTTTACCGCCTCAGTGTGGCGAATCCCCATTGCATCCAAGCGTTCCTCAGCTTCACGGATTAAATTTTTAAAACGAATTGGGTTTTGTCGAATCTCTGGCCCTGCTTTTTGCATAGGCATATACAGAGAGACACAGTGGCTGTGAGGATGTTCAATTAAAGTTTTTAATTCATCAGTAGACAATATTGTCATATTATGAAACTCCTATCCACGTCTATATAAAGCTGAACAATCTATATTCATTTCAATAGCTGAATCACGAAATTTCATCTTTCTTTTGATAAGAAATTACGTGTCATGTACACCATTCTTTAGATGGATAAACAGATGGGTATAGACGTGGATGGCTTTGTACTTAAAATTAAGTTATTGGTTCATTTAAGGTCTTGCTCTCCCTAAACCCCTTGCAAAATGAGGAAAGCCGAATTGTTAAGTCTACTTTTTTAAGAAAAATTTAGTCAACATCAATACCTTAGCCAAACTACGAGGGTTCAATGGCCATAGAACTGGGATGAATACGTCCCAAAGAAGTGAGCTTGGCAAAAATTTGGGCTAATAAAATAGGCTCAGGCTTTTGAGGAAGTATTTTTAAAATTTCACGAACATATCGAAAACCACGGTAATAAGCTTTCAGGTCAATAATGCCAGAGTTAAGATTATGTTTACGGAAATCAGCGAGAAGAAGATGGGATAAATTGACCAGAAAGAATGCCAAATTAGCCGCATTAGTCACAGCAGTTTGGCTCAAATTCATAAAATCTTCCAACCCCCAAAATTGTTTAGCATCCCGAAAATTAAACTCGATTTGGAAACGTAGCTATTCTAATCGGAAATGACTGTCTTCCTTCCACGCTTACTAAGGATAATACGAAGAAAGACAGACCATGAATGGGTTGACTGGCTAGGCTTGAAAAAAATCTATCTACCCCGTAAGTTTTCTTACCAGATTTACTAACTACAACTTCATCTCCTGCCAACAAATATACTTCATTCTTTCTCCACAAATGTTTCCGAAAAAACAGCCAAAATAATGCTGCCCAAGGTATTACTTTATGAAAGAACCTCAACATTGTCCGATAACTACCACCCATCCCTCCCCACCGGGATATTCCCAACATTGTGACTCGGCCGCTCATCGCTAACATGGCCAGTATTATCTGGTTCAACTGCCGCATCGTTGTAACGTTTATCTGCGGTAGAAGGCATTGCAACAGCGATCAGATGTCGGGCATGGGCTGAATCGTCGTTTTGAGTTGTCGTTTGGGAAGACAATAACTCTAATACGACAGTCCTACCTCTTCATACTCTTCTTTTGGCAACGGTATTGAGATATTAAAGGTGAAAAAGCAAATGGGCGTTTTAACTTTAATCGTTAATTCATACTGTTAGCAAAGTTTTGACACCATACAAATATCTTGCTAGAGGCGGGTACACCCCTGCCGTACTGCTGTACTAGTTACTTGCCGCTGCATAACTTTACTGTTATGCAGCTTCGGCTGTCTGTTACAACACAACCAAAATATTATGCGCCTAAATCTTGGCATAGTTGTTGTGGTAATTGTTTGATGATTCTTTGAAAAGGAACAAAATCATTCAACCCATGTGACAAAATCAGACTACCTTGAATAGCGATCGCAGCATCTTCGCCTCGTTGCTTGGCTAGTGTTTCATCCAATCCTGCTGCTATCAGAACCTCTGCGATCGCATCAATCCAGGTATGCAATAAAGTTTGCAATTTGGTATGAAAGACATCGCGTGCCGATCCCATCAACAAAATAGCAAATAGACAAGGTTGTTTTCCCCCTTCATAAAGTTTACTAATGTGGTCACACATTTTCTGGAACCGCGTCAAGGCATCTCCCTCCATGCGGAGGTCTTGCAGAATATTTTGCTCTAGCCATTGTTCGAGGTAACTCAATACAGCATTTACCATCTCATCCTTGCCACCCGGAAAGTGATGGTAGAGACTGGCTTTACCAAGTCCTGTTGCCTCAGAAATCTTGGATAGGGTGGCTCCGTCATAGCCGTACTGCCGAAACAGTTGCAGCAGAAATGGAATGTAAGTTTCTTTTGGCATGGAAAGCAATTTTAACTTTAGCTGTTGACATTGTACCAAATGGTCGGTACAGTTTTATTGTACCGTTCGTTCGGTATAATAAACCCAATCAGACCCGTTCAAGGATTTCAACCTACTTGTCTTGGATTGTCAGGTTGGTTGAAAAATGCAATCAATCAGTTGGGATCTTTACCTTTGTTCCTTCCCCATTAGACTTTAGGAGGCTTGCTATGACCACCTATCGCACCGTTTCTGTGAATGGGCTTGACATCTTCTATCGAGAAGCAGGTTCGCCCGATGCTCCAACGATTCTGTTGCTGCATGGCTTTCCTACCTCATCGCACATGTTCCGCAATCTTATCCCTGCCTTAGCCGATCGCTTCCATCTCGTTGCACCAGACTATCCTGGTTTCGGCAACAGTTCTATGCCAATGGTGACTGAGTTCGATTATACATTTGATCGCCTTGCCCAAGTGATGGAAAACTTCATCGAAGCCATCGGGCTGAAACGCTACAGTCTCTATGTAATGGACTACGGCGCTCCTATTGGCTACCGGATTGCGGTGAGATATCCTCAACGGGTAGAGGCGCTGATTGTGCAAAACGGTAATGCTTATGAAGAGGGGTTACGAGAGTTTTGGGAGCCGCTCAAAGCGTATTGGCAAAATCGTACACCAGAAAATGCAGACAAGCTCAGACAACTTCTGACATTGGATGCTACGAAGTGGCAGTACACCCACGGGGTCAAGAATTTAGAATCGATCAGTCCAGATAACTGGAATATTGACCAACCACTGCTCGATCGCCCTGGTAACCAAGACATTCAACTGGCTTTATTCTACAGCTACGGCTCAAATCCGCCGTTGTACCCCCAGTGGCAAGAATATTTCCGTCAATACCAACCACCAACGCTTGTTGTTTGGGGCGAAAACGATCCGATCTTCCCATCCCAAGGTGCCTATCCGTACAAACGCGATCTACCCAACCTTGAATTTCATCTGCTTGACACAGGGCATTTTGCGTTGGAGGAAGAAGGAGAAGCGATCGCCAGCTACATCAAACGCTTTCTAGAAACACATAAGTAGGAGGCGATTATGCCAGTTTGCTTTATTGTTTACCTAAACATTACCGATCCAGTGCGATTTGGGCAGTACTTCCAGACAGTTATGCCAGTCATTCAACAGCGTGGTGGTCGCCTGATTGCCCAAGGAACGCCCGAAGTGATTGAAGGCACAATGACTTGGAAGCAAGCCGTTATATTTGAGTGGGGTTCGCGTGAGGATTTCCTGAGCTACTGGCATTCTGATGAGTACGCCGAAATTAAACAGTTACGGGAAGGAACTGCGGAGTTTCAAGCTGTGATTGTCGAAAGTGTGCGATCGCCAAACTGAACAAAAGTTGTCAACGGGACAGTGCTATATATTCCCAATTCTAAATAAGTTGCTGGATTACAAACCAAAATTTTTGAGCTATAAGGGTTTTTAGGCGATCGCTAACTCAAAATCAACAACAGACAAACTTTTTCAACTACAAATAAAAAACCTGTGGAAACTAAACCACCCCTACCACCTTTTTCGTTGGACACTGCTATAGTCAAAGTTCAAGTTGCAGAAGATGCCTGGAATACCCGCGATCCGGAACGAGTGGCCTTGGCTTATACCGAAGATTCTCAGTGGCGCAATCGCGCCGAATTTTTCAGCGGACGAGAACAAATCAAGGCATCCCAGTTCTATGGCCATTGAACCCTCGTAGTTTGGCTAAGGTATTGAACATATTAAATTATAATAACTAAACTGTATTGATATATGACCTTTGTAAATCATTACTGAAAAACAAAATCCCCGATTTATCAAATAAATCGGGGATCTGTAGCTTTCAATTTTTACAAATCAAATAAGATTGCTATAGTATGCAGCAATTTAGAGAACAATATTCAATTATCCCGCATTTGGATTATTAGTTCTTTGTGGCTTGATAGCTATTCTCTTGTGTAGTTGCGTCACAAAACCTAAAGTCACTCGTTTCATAATCCAATGCAAACCTAGCAGGATTGTAAAAGTGATAGCGATAATCACCAACGGCTGTTTACCCAGAAGTTCCTCTACACCTTTGGTCAATAAAGCATCTGGTTGAGTAATGAAATCCCAACTGTTGAAACGCAAAAATCGCCCCCAATAAATACCAATTGCACAGAGAGTGTGGGTAATCAATTCAACCCCTAAAATCCATTGACTTTTGCCAATGCGGTGCAAGTAATGTCCCAGATTAATTAAAGATATTACATAAGCTTCTAATCCGGCCAAAATTACCACTAGGTAAAGAGGAATGAGTATCAAGGTAATCATCCACACAGATTGAATTGCGCGAATATCATCTATCAAATGAATTATATCAGTCAACAAATAAGGCGCATTTGGTAAAAAAGCATAGAAAACTAGGCATCCTAGCCACCAGACCCAAGAGCGACCACGTTTGGTACGAAATAGCCAAACACTTAAAGCTAAAGGTATAAAAGCTAGAAACAAATTCCAAGTCATCCAACTTTTGTTAATACTCAAGACCTGCAATACTCTGGCTATCAATTCAATGAATTCTTCTTTCATAAATGCTTACTGGCAAGACGCGTGATTGATGTGGATTCGCTCTGTAGTCTTAACTTCAGCGATCGCTTGACAAAACTGTCAAAATAGAAAAAGGTTTTTGTGTTTTCCATGCTGGGCTGTGAAAATGGCTAATGCTTAATTTTTCACTTAACCAGCTTAAACACATAGTATAACCAGAAAATCATCAAGGGTAAATCTATCATAGAAAAGAAGTTTTTATGAGCAGCTTTTGGCGCTAATAAAAACTTCCAGTAGAATTTGTGTTTTATAAGGTTGCCCTTGTCCTAGCCATGAGATTAACTTCAATCTGGCTTACTTTAATTCCAGAAGAATTTGATAACTAATTTAATTCCTTAGAGATTATCAGTAGTTTATCAAAAATTTAACGCACTAACACTCGACTACGGGGGCCAATTGCCTGTTTAGACCTATTGAGTCTGGTACGGCAATTAACAGAATCTATTGAACAATTAGTTGAAGTAACGGTAGAAGTTTCTAAACCTACTGGATTAACTGCAAATGAATTACCGCTACTGAACTCGATATTAGGTGCTGTAACGGGCGACGAAAAATTAGATCCCTTTGTTTCAACCGTAGGTGTGGGCAAAGTAAATGCCTGCGGGACTGCTTGCGCGATCGCACTACTCGTATCAATTACGGGTACAGGAGTGGGTGTACTATTAACACTCACTACGGGTGTAGGTATAGGAGTGGGCGTAGGTATAGGGGTGAGTGTAGGAATAGGAGTGAGTGTAGGTGTAGGGGTGGGTGTAGGAGTGGGTGTAGGCGTAGGAGTGGGTGTAGGCGTAGGAGTAGGGTTGGATGTGATGGGAGTAGCATTTGCAGGTACTGTAATTGTCAATCTGACTAAGGGTACGTTGTTCATTTGCCAGGATGTGACGGTTGGCTTACCCGGTAAATCGGACTTGAAATCAAAGACTGTGGGACTTAAACCACCATCGCGATCGCTATATCGCGGTCCTTGCCCACTCACTTGAAAAGTCCCCTGATACTGCTTTCCTGTTTTCGGATCGGTGACGATACCTGTGTAAAAGGCTTTTGTGAGTCCAAATTCGTCCTGAACTACGCCTTGAAATTTAGTTCCTGGCACTTTTCCTTGGAAAGTATACGGTGTTAAAGTACCGCCAGAAAGAATCGGTGAATTGAGAATGCCATCAAACGAGATAACCGGAATGCCTTTAAAGTCAACAAAGTAATGCAGACTGCCATCTGAACGTGTTTCTACTTTCACATAGTTAGACTGGTATACAGGAACATAATTAGGATTGTTCTTAGAACCTATGTTGCGTTGGTAACTACCGTTGGAGTCGGTATCAACACGAGTCACTCTGTTATTGAAATTGGGATTATTGTTGGGAAGTTGAATGGTTCCAGATAGTGCGCCAGTGCCTTGAATTGTGATTTGCGCTGAAGCACTTGTTCCTGCTAAACCGATGATGACGGCTGCTAAACTACTGCCACCTAAAACTGTACAACCCAATTTAGTAGCTGCTGAACTTAATTGCATGAAAAATTTGCTCCTTAATTGGCATAAAAAAACACGCACAGGTTTACAGTCTCCGCTCCTATTGCGTGACAACAAAGTTCAAAATGTAACTGGTTTATAAACTAGTTGCTGTTTTTAAGCTTTCGGTAGATGGGTAATGCAAACTGATTTGAAATCTCATTTCTAACGAATTCAGGCAGGTAAATGGAATTGCAGGCGATCGCAAGTAGTTTGTAAATACTTGCTAGGGGGTTAAACCCCTTGTGATTACATTTACATCAGTACAAAATCAAAACCGGAAGGTCGCTCTTAATGCCCCAACTACTAAAGGGTCGTTAGCAGCATTGTGATCGGGATTAAAAATTACAAATATTCCTGGTGTCAAGGCCAGATGTTCATTTAGCTGGGCACGATAAAAAAGTTCTACATGGAGCGATGTATCACTGCGTCCGCCTGGTGTTCCTCCATCAGAAAAGTTAGGAAAATTGAATCCATCAGGCAAGGTGCTAGAAGTAATTTTGGGGGGTTGTCCCACGAGAATACCCCCCAAATTGCCAGAACGCAGCAAATTAGGAAAAGCAGCAAATACCATCCAATTTGTGGTTTCTACACTTCCAGAGAGATTAACTGGCTTTGAGGAAGAAAAGCCACCCCAACCGCCCAACTGTAGGTTCGGGTTAACGCGCCATGCCACAGTTGCACCAACAGCATGGGTATTGAAAGCTGTAGGCTCTGCAAAAGGAGAAATCAATTGGGCATCGCCAATACTGGTTCCCAATAATTCATTAGGTGAATGGGAGTAAAGATAATGCACCCCAATATCGACATTATCAGTAGGTGCTAAAGTTAGCTGAGCGCCTGCGGTAAATCTACCGCCGAACAATCCGCCCGATTGGCTATTGCTTGGAAAACCGGGAATTTCAGCACTATAAACACCTTGTAAGCTGATGCGATCGCTAATTTGCCAGTCAAAGCCTATACCACCAGTGCCGTTGCCAATGCTTAAAATCGGGTTGCGCTGACCGAATTGAGAAATTGCCCCGTCGCCAGAACCTTCTAAGGGATTAATGCCGCGAAAGGTATTAACTGGGTTGACACCAGCCGTACCTACAACAACTCCCAAGTTATCCGAGAGTAGAAATCGATAAGACAAGTCGTTAATTTGTAGGTTGTTTTCTGTATTTGACTCGAAACCCAATCGCCCCATATTGGTAGACACCAAAGATGCTGTAGAACCCAAATTTCCCGCAGATAGCCCTGTTAGCAATAAATCTCGTCCTGTAAACGAAGTTGCTAATGTTAACTGCACGCTATTTGCAAAAGTCAGGTTCGTTTGTCCCCGACGCTCAGATACTCGATCTCTAGGAAACAAATCTACATCGGTGCTATTTGTCCCCTGCACACTAAAAATAGCTTGACCAAATAATCTGGTATTTGTGGAAAACTGATTTGCCTGTAATTCATTAGTCCTTTCTTCTACAGCTACCAAACGCTCCTGTAATTGCTTTAACTCCCCCTGAAACTCGGCTTGTAACCGTTGCAGTAGGATTAAATCTTCATTGTTAATAGTATTTATTTTATTGCTAGTAATTAATTCGTTAATCTGCTCTAAACAAGCATTTAAACCAGCTGCAAACTCATAACGGCTGACAGCACGAATGCCAACAGAAGATTTAGGAATGCAGCCATAGCGCTCTACTATAGACTGCAAAGCGCCAAAAACCCAGTCAGAAGGCTGCACATCATCCAGTTGCGACACAGATGTCACCTGAGACATCTGGTTGTCTAGCTCTTGAGTGTCAGACTCTGGCGTTGGGTAGACGGGGGGAGAGTTAGAGACGGAGGGATAGGGAGATGGGGAGAATTCTTCTGTGCTTTCTGGCTTCTGAATTTTATCTGTTACAGTTTGGGGATCCTGGGATTCAGACAAGATAGAAGAGATTTGAGACTGACTCTTTTGTCTAACTTTCTTAAGTAGATTTTGATACTCTTTATTTGGAGTTGATGTAGTGACGTGAAGATTACCATCTGGCTGCACAAATTCAGGTGGTGTAATTTCAGCAGTTGGGAAGAGTTGAGATAACTGTTCCTGTTTTGACTCTTGCACCACTCTGTCTGACTGAATTACAGGCTGCTCAGGTAAATTGTTGGGCAAAGTTGTTTGCCCTGCTGTCAATACGCCAGCCATCAGTAGACTTATATCACTCATTGTATATCAGTTGACTAACACCAATACTTCTTTTCACGGTTTAAGTTGGTGTTCTTCAGGAATATTTCTAAAAATTAAGTGATAAAAGTTACTAATTATTTCAAACCAGCATGGAGGCAAGAGACTAGGAAAGAGTTTTCCCAGTCAACAGCCATTAGTCCCCAACAAAAATAGATTATTCCGCCTGACGACAGTACTTATTCAGTTCATTGACTAATGCATCCGACTCCTTACCAGCAGTTTTAGCTGCGGCTGTTAGGGCTGTATCAATTTCTGTTCTAGCCTTTTGTATTTTTTCCCTACCAGATGCCGAGGCTTCGGCTGTCTTAGCTGCACCCAGCGCCCTAGCTGCTTTAGCGATCGCTTGACTGAGATTCTTGAATACTTTGATAAAACGGCTTTGCAATTCTTTCATCTTGGGATCTGCCAAATTCAGTTCCTCTAAAGATGCAGTGACAGCTTCCAAATCTCTAGACAGTTGCATGGTTGTAATCACCTGCTGTCCTTTTTTTTGATCGATCAGAGAATTTCCTTCATTCACCACTTGAATTAGTCGCTGACATTGGGAAGCTTTATTTTCACTGCAACTAGTAACCAATAAAGCGATACTCAGACTCACAGGAGCAATAACAATATATTTACACCACACAGACATTAATACCCCAACAGCAGTAAAACCCCAACATGGTAGCTAATAATTCAGTTATTTTGCGTAATCTGTCAAAGAACAGAATATTTTATTTGAGCCTGGAAGAAAACGGACTTCACCTAGATAAACTTGTCACCACTCGTAATGCGCTTGGAAACTGGCTATCTTTCCTCTAGCGTCACTGACAAAGGTGGATTGTTTGCCTATTTCTCTGGACGCGATCGCACATACTTTAGACTTCTTTACAATTCCAACTTGAAGAAATAAAAGATTCCACTCATCTCAATAGAGTAATAAATCTAAATTAAATCTAACAAATCTGTAAATCTACTGATTTCTTAGCTTTTATTCCTATATTCACAATTATTTTAATAATAAATAACTGCAAATTTACTTATTTTTATCCATATATTTTAATTAAAAAATGCGTAAAATAAATGCCTGTTTAAAGAGTTATATAAGTTGCATTTTTGCTATTGTTATGAAGATTTGTTGAGAGATATCCTGGGAGAGATTGAGATAACGTGAACAACAAATTTCCTAATAACAAGACAGAAAATAATGTCTAAATTCAAGGTTTTGACCAGAGTTTTAGCTGCATCTACAATTAGCATCGGCTTTTTGTCTGTTACATCTGCTGCTCATGCAGCTAATTTAGTTCCCCAGCAAGAAGGAGAAATTAAACTCACAAATCTAGCGTGTCTTAGCAGTACAAACCCCAAATGTATAAACACAAGTTCAGGCGCAAATGGTTACACTGTGACCAGTTTGAATTACGATCCACAATTTTCAGAAAGCCGCCTGTTTGTTGATAAAAGAGACGTTGCCAACGATTACTCATCATTTGGTATCCAGTTTCTAGCACAGGATGCAGGCACTAATCCTGCTCTAGGAGAATATTGGTTGCGTCCAGTAGCTTATACTCCTAACACAGAGAAAATAGACCCGCCCAAATCCAATACTTCTAAACAGACTATTGATGCTCCCGCAGGAGCCAGCATTGGGACAGTCACTGCTACAACTCCGACTACAACAGAAACTACTACAAGTGCTGATGGTAAGAAGATAATCAAGAACATTACTGTAGAGACAACAACTGTCACCAAGCAAAAGAAAGTTAACGGTGTAAACAAGCTAATACAGGAGATTACTACTAAGACGATTACTCAGACAACGACAATTACCCCTGGTAAGCCTGTTGAAAAAGGACAGTTGGAAGTTGGTAAGTTCCAATTTGATTTCAACAGTCCATTGGCAGCGCTAAAGTTTAATTTATTTGATGTTGAAGACTCGAATCATACAGGAATTTTAAGCTACACCAACAGCGCGGGCCAAACTTTTTCAATTCAGGAATTGCTCGCAGGAAAGGAAGACGGTAATTTGCAATCACTGATTATCAAGGATGTCGTGTCGTTCGTGATTCAACTGGGTAATCCTGGTCAAAAATACGGCTACAACGATAGTCAGTTCATTAGCACTGGTGATGGTGTGAATTTACAATTGGAAACCGTACCTGAGCCTGGTAATTTGGCTGGCTTAGGTGCTTTGGCTATGCTAGGCATAACAATCGCACGACAACGCAAAAAGAAAACTGTTGACTGTTAAAAACTAGTTATTTTTTGGAGTTCCTTTCAGTTAAGAACTACTTTGGGTTGGGCCAAGCTATGGCCCAACCCAAAATCATGTATATAAGCGGTTTTTAGCACCAACAGTAAACGTGGAGTGAATCTGCGTAGCTAAATAATCTTCGGAAATGACATCGGCTCTTCCCGCAACAGAAGCAAGTGGCTAGAATAAGGCTATGTCTGAAAATTCCGCTTCTGTAACTGCAACACGCCCCACGTTCATCTTAGTAGATGGGCACTCCCTCGCCTTTCGTTCTTACTTCGCTTTCGCCAAAGGACGAGATGGGGGACTGCGTACTAAGACAGGAATTCCTACCAGTGTATGTTTTGGCTTCCTGAAGTCACTGCTAGAGGTAATGGCAACACAACAGCCACAAGCGATGGCGATCGCTTTTGATTTGGGTTTGCCAACTTTTCGCCATGAAGCTGACGATACCTACAAAGCCGACCGTCCAGGAACGCCAGAAGACTTTGTTCCCGACTTGAAAAATCTGCACGAGTTGTTGGATGGTTTCAATCTGCCAATTTTTACTGCTCCAGGTTACGAGGCGGATGATGTTTTAGGAACCTTATCACAAAAAGCAACTGCCGCTGGATATAAAGTGAAAATTTTGACAGGCGATCGCGATTTATTTCAACTGATCGACCCAGATAAAGAAATCACTGTTTTAAATTTTAGTCCCGATGCTCTCAAACGCTCTACAAATAGCATCACTGAATTTAGTACGGAAGAAGTTAAAGAAAAATTGGGCGTATTACCTACGCAAATTGTTGATTTTAAAGCTCTTTGCGGTGATAAATCAGATAATATTCCTGGGGTTAGGGGTATCGGTGAAAAAACAGCAGTACAGCTACTTAACACCTATGGTTCTCTCGAGCAGATTTATGCTGCACTGGACGAAATTAAAGGAGCAACTCAGAAAAAACTGGCAGAGGGTAGAGAAGATGCTAATAAATCTCGCTACTTAGCAAAAATAGTTGTCGATGTTCCTTTAGAAGTTGATTTTGAAAAATGTAAATTGAAAGGATTTGACACAAATATCCTGATACCAATTTTAGAAAAATTAGAATTCAAAACTTTTTTAGGCAAAGTCAATGAACTTCAGCAACGTTTCGGTGGCAAAGTTGCTGAAGCCCCAAAATTAGAAACGGCTGATACAGAATCAGAATTTGAAGACGCAGACCTTTCGTTTTTCAGTTTTGATGAGACACAAGCCGTACAACAGCAACCTGTTTGCCAAATTCAACCACGCATTATTAACACGGAAGCTAAACTCACCGAGTTAGTGAATCTTTTGCAGAAATTCACTAACCCAGAAACACCTGTCGCTTGGGACACTGAAACTAGTGACTTAGAACCACGGGATGCTTCTTTAGTAGGAATTGGTTGTTGCTGGGGAACGAAACCAGATGAATCAGCTTATATTCCTCTCAATCACAAAACTGGAGAAAATTTAAATCAAGAAGTAGTACTAGAAGCACTACGCCCAATTCTTGAAAGTGCTGATTATCCTAAAACTTTTCAGAATGGAAAATTTGATCGCTTAGTTTTCCGCTGTCAGGGAATTAACTTGGCAGGAATTGTATTCGATCCGATGCTAGCGAGTTATGTTCTGAATCCAGATACTAGCCATAACTTGAACGATTTAGCATTACGATACTTGGGATTATCGGTGCAAAATTATTTAGATTTAGTTCCCAAGGGCAAAACCATTGCTGATATAGACATCACTGCTGTAGCAAATTATTGCTGTTTGCAAGTCTATGCAACATTTCAACTATTGCTGAAATTGAGTGAGGAACTGGCAAAAATTCCAGCTTTATATCAATTATTGATAGATGTGGAACAGCCACTAGAATCAGTTTTAGCAGCAATGGAATACCAGGGAATCCACATTGATTCAGCTTATTTAAAAGAACTTTCACAGCGGTTAGAAACAGATTTGGCAAAGTTGGAAGAAAAAGCAACTGAGCTAGCTGGGGAAAAATTTAATTTGGGTTCTCCCAAAAAATTAAGCCAGATATTATTTGATAAATTAGGATTCAGCACGAAATATTCTCGTAAAATCCAAACAGGTTATTCTACAGATGCAGCCACATTAGAAAAACTCCAAGAAGTTTATGAAAGTGAGTTTGTTGATACGATTATTGAGTACCGCACTTTATCTAAATTAAAGTCTACTTATGTAGATGCATTGCCAGCATTAGTACGTGCAGATACTCAGCGGGTGCATACTGATTTTAATCAAGCAGCAACATCAACTGGTAGGTTATCCTCTTCTAATCCGAATTTACAAAATATTCCTATTCGTACAGCTTTTAGTCGGCAAATTCGGAAAGCGTTTTTGCCAGACCCAGGTTGGTTAATGGTGGCTGCTGATTACTCACAAATCGAACTGCGAATTTTAGCTCATTTAACTCAAGAACCAGTGTTGGTGCAAGCATATCAGCAGAATGAAGATATTCATACTGTAACGGCAAAGTTAATTTTTGAAAAAGAAGATATTACATCAGATGAACGAAGGCTAGCAAAAACTATTAATTTTGGTGTGATTTATGGAATGGGTTCTCTCAGATTTTCGCGTTCAACTGGGATAGATAAAGCCATTGCTAACGAGTTTATTAAACGATTTAACGAGCGCTATCCCAAAGTATTTGCATATTTGGAAGGGGTCAAAAAACAAGCGATCGCCCAAGGTTATGTAGAAACTATTCTCGGTCGTCGTCGTTATTTTGATTTTACTCACAACAGTTTACGCAAATTAAAAGGTAGCAATCCAGAAGATATTGATTTGAGTAAATTGAAGAATTTGGGTGCTTACGATGCGGGGTTATTGCGTTCTGCTGCCAATGCACCAATTCAAGGTTCCAGTGCTGATATCATCAAAATTGCGATGGTGAGATTGCATGAGGTTTTGCAGAAATATCAGGCGCATCTGTTGTTGCAAGTTCACGATGAATTAGTGTTTGAAGTCCCTCCCGATGAGTGGGAAGAATTAAAACCGCAGATTAAATCTGTAATGGAAGATGCAGTACAGTTGAGTGTGCCGTTAGTAGTGGATGTGCGTGCAGGTGAGAATTGGATGGAAACAAAGTAAAGGTGCTTGGCGAAATTGATTATCCTGAATTAGTTGCTCGCCAAAAACTTAAAAAAGGGGAACTGCTACACTTGCTGTACCCCCCTGTCGATCTAAAATTCCCTCTTGCTTACTGAACGCGACAGAATTTGCGATCGCTATCATTTTGAGGAAACTGCCAAGAATAGGCAAAATGGCTCACTCCCTTGAGTTGAGGCGCAAGTTTGCGAAGTGCCTGCATTTGTAATTCTAGTGGTGGACGATTACTCACCGATTTTCCCCAGTTACCAGCTAAAGCCGGAATTACCTGCGTTCCAGGTTGGGCGACGCTTAAAACTCGTTGTACTTGCGGCACAATACAACTAACGTTACCGCAAGTCGCATAAGACATCGGATGCCACTGCAAGGAACTAGGAAACCTATCCCAAGGTTGCAAGCGAGAATCATAACCTTGGCCTACAGTTTGATTGCCATCAGGGAAAAACACGACCCCAGAAGGAATCCCTAGCTGCTGTGCTGGGTAACTTGCTACGGCGACAAAATCCAGGATACCTTGCATGGCGTGAGCAACGGAGAGTTGCCACAACTCTATTTGCAGAGATGGTTGTCTGTCAGTGGGAGTCAGGATTGACTTTTGCGCTGGTGGTGGAATGCGCCCTTGCCACATCGGTTCACCTTCTTGAGGATAAAGTTTATCGATTTCAGCTATATCTGCTGCGGTTACATATCCCTTCCTTAAAAAACGCCGAATTAACTCCAGTCCTTTATAATTCTGTGCCCGTCGCAATAAAGCTTCTTGGGTGGCTTGACTATATAGCCATAAATCCGAAACTTTCGTGGCGATGGAATTACCCCCCGTTTGCCTGGGATAACGCACATAATCAAATAGCAAGCCATCCGGGCGACGGCGCAATACTTCTTGTACCATTTGGAAGTAGTCGCGTTTGGCTTGCATGTTGTAGGGGTCGATAAATACTTGAGAACTGCCATCTACTACATATAAGCTTGTTTGACCTTTACCATTGCGAGCGATCGCCCCTTCTCTATCTGGGCGTTGGGCATAGGTATAGCCAAAATTGTTGGTAAACATCCAAGCATAGACTTTTAAACCACGTTGCCGCCCTTTTTGGATCGCTGTGGCGAGTAGATCGATGTTTTCTGCCCCTGGAGTGCGAATTACAGAAGGCCAAACAGTTGGGTTAGCTGCTGCTGGTAATAAAACCTGTCCGTCATAGAAAACTTCTAAATAAACTTGGTTATATCCACGGTTGACAATCCGATCCATAATGTTGTCGATTGCTCCCGGTTGAATGTCACAGGGATACAAGCGTAACCAAAGGGCTTGGATGTTTGGCCAAGTACGACTACGGCAGTTCTGCAATTCTTGTGCGTGTTTTTGCAACAACTGCTGGTAGCTGCTTTGAGCATCTTTATTACCTTTTAGTGCTGACAAACGTAAGTTTTCTTTTGCTTGCGTTGCCACTGCTGATAATTGGCAAAACTCTGTTACTTGCGCCCCTGCTGGCTGAATTTCAAAGTTAGGAATCAAGAAAATACTGCTAAAAACAGCAGCGAACAGGCGACGTGAAAATAACATTGGTCTTGCAAGATTCAAGGGACGGTTATGCATACCTACAACTAGAAGGAAAAATCAATCATCAACCCTAATTCACAACAACTTGTGTCTAGAAATAGCATCTAGACATGAAAGAGCAGGTAATTATGAGGTAGTTAGGGGAGATAGCGAATTATTATTATTCCCTCTCATCGTCCTCATCTTTCCATCCTCCTCACGTATCATTTGCTATCTTTGATTCCAACTCGGTATCAAATAACTAACACGACATGTATTAAATTTTATATTCTCAAAATTAGGGGTTTTCAACCTTACTTGTTGAGGACTCCCAAACCCCTATTTCTGTTGCCTGATTTTTTATTTAATTAAGTTACACAAAACACTTGCACGATATTATACGATTGCAGCGAATGTTTTTTGTTACCTAGTACAATAACGTGGTATCCACAGTTAACTATCGAAGCCAAAATTCTAAATTTTTAATTCAAAACTCAGATTTAACTCAAGTTGCCAAAGTTGTCATGAGTCCTAAGTCAAAACTTAGGACTCATCACGCTGAAATATAGGGTAGTGAATAGTTAAGCACCACGCCTCAGTGCGGACTCTACCTGCTGTAACTCCTGCTCTAGGCGAGTTTTGAGCTTTTGTGGTACGGGTCGATTTGGGTAAGAACTGTAGTGTCCAGCTAAGGAGTTAAGGGCTGTTCGCATAGTTGTAAAAGAGTTAAGACCGGAAACAGCGTTAGCCCTTTGGTAGCGGGCTGAAAAGTCATTAATTTTTTGACGCGCTTGTGCTTGAATTTCTGTTTTGTTTGGTGAATCTTCTGATAAATCTAGGGCTTGTCTCATGGCATTGACCACAGCCAAGGTGTCTTGGCGATAATCTCCCGATAAACTGTCAGGACTAGAACAACCCATTAATCCAATGGTTACAACCAAAACCAGCGCAAGCAGACGCGACCAATAGCGTTTCATATGCATCAACTGAAACAATACGTAAATCAACGTCCATCCTATCCTGGAATGGTATCTTGGGGATCATCAAAGAGTGCTGAGTGAGGAGTGAAGAATTAAAAACTCCTAACTTTTTGATAAAGAGTATCTCGTTGTTGGTAAGGTCGTCCTAAAGAAGCGATCGCAGTTTGTAGGGTTTCGACTTCCATACAAGTTCCACCTAAAGCACCTGCCATTGTGGTGATGTGTTCTTCCATCAAAGTGCCACCGATATCGTTGCAACCCCAAACCAAGGCTTCCGTTGCACCAGCTAGCCCCAACTTTACCCAACTCGGCTGATGGTTGGGAATCCAATTTCCCAGATAAATCCGTGCCACAGCCCCTAATAATAGTGCATCAGCTAAAACTGGTTGATCGCGTCCGACACGACGGCGTAAAGGTTTAGGCGCTTCTTTGCCAACGAAGGGTAATAAAATAAATTCAGTAATTTGGGCTGGATATCCTCGATCCATAGCAGTTTTTTGGAGCGATCGCAATTTTTCTAAATGGCTTATTTGTTGTTCTGGTGTTTCAATATGCCCAGACAGCATTGTGCTAGTGGTGTGCAAACCTAATTTGTGAGTTGTACTGACAATTTCTAACCAAGTGGTTGTGTCAATCTTCTCTGGGCACAATACCCGCCGTACTTCATCATCTAACACCTCAGCTGCTGTTCCTGGCATTGAACCAACACCAGCATCTCGCAACGCAGCAATTACATCAGCATACTCAAGTCCGTCAACTCTGGCGATAAATTGAACTTCCTGTGGAGAGAAAGCATGTAAATGTATCTGAGGAAATTCTTGCTTGATGGTTTCTACCAGTTTTAGGTAATAGGTTAAAGATTTGCCATCAATCAGCGCTTGGGGATTTAATCCTCCTTGCATACAGATTTCTGTTGCGCCGCGCTGTACTGCATCTGTAGACTTTTCTAAAATTTGCGTCCAATCTAACCAGTAAGCCCCAGCATCACCATCATCTCGGCGGAAAGCACAAAAACTACAGTGCTGCTCACAGATATTAGTAAAGTTAATATTGCGGTTAATGATGTATGTGACCGTATCACCTGCTTGACTGTGGCGGAGTTTGTCAGCGGTGGTACGAATAGCTGCGATCGCTTCTGGGTCAGTTTGTTTTAACAATACCACTCCCTCTTGGGGAGACACATCATCCCCCATGAGGGCACGGTCGAGAATAGCATCAATAGTTTTAAGCTTCACAGGGCAGTAATTACAACCAGGTTACTCCTTCTATTGTGGCAAGAATCTGTAATCTCCATAAACTGACACACATGGAGTAGAAGAATTTTACTGTGCTATTTAGCAATACTTATAGACTCATTTATAAAAAAGTGACCATTTTTGCTAAGCAATTACGCTTAAGGTATTTTTTACACGCATTTTATTTTGGTTATGTTACAACTGAGTTGCCAAAAAATACTTATTGAGTAAGTTAGCTTCATTACTTGAAAAATTATACATTAACCATTTATGCATAAAAGCTTAGTAAACTCTAAATTATCTGTATCCTTTTCTCTAGAGTGGTTGCTGCTAAGTGCGATCGCAGTAGCAGTTATACTACGGATTCTCAATCTGGGAAGTAGAGAATTTTGGTATGACGAAGTTTTATCTTTACTAATTTCTACTGGGCAAAAGGGTGCCTATAACTCACCTGGAGATGCACCAGTAGTTTTAGCAGAATATACATCCTTATTGAAATTACCTGTCGAAGCAGGTATACGCGAGTTCTTCCTGACTCTTGGTCAGCTATTTCGGAGTCTGTTAGGAGGAGAACCTCATCCACCACTATTTTTCTTGAGCCAGCATTTTTGGCTGCGGCTTTTCGGTGACAGTGAAGCGGCAACGCGCAGTTTTAATACATTGTTGAGCATTGCAGCTATGGGCAGTGCTTACGGTTTAGGTAGAGTTGTCTTAGGAAACCGTGGAGGACTATTACTAGCAGCGTTACTAGGAATTAATCCATTTTATTTATTTCATTCTCTCAATCTGCGGATGTATGCTCCCTTAGTTTTGTGGGCAACATTAAGTGCATGGTCGCTGCTGCATCTGATTTATCAGCAAGATAATCATAATCGCCGCAATCAGTTGCTGTGGAACATCGTTTTGATTGGCTCGGTTGCGGCAGGGTTATTGACCTTTTATTTATATGCTTATTGGATAATTACTCTAGCAGTATTGGTACTTTACCGCGATCGCCAACATTGGTGGCAGCACGCCTTACGTTTGGGGGCTGGAGTTGTGCTGACCTTTCCGTGGGTAATATGGGGTACTTTGAAGCAACTCCGCAACGCTGACTTGAAACGTTTTGGTGCAGCGCCAGAAGTTGGCTCTGTATGGTTAAATCATTTGCAAGATGTTGCTCAAACTTTAGGTATCAACTTACTTATAGGAGACTGGGTATCAAGCCTAGCGCCCATTAGTATAACTATGGCCGGTTGTTTGGTAATCTTGCTGCTTTTAATTTGTTCTATCAGCCTTTGGCACAGGGGCGAGCAAAAAAACTTAGGTGTGGCTTTGATATTAGGAATTTTGCCGCTGTTGCTAGCTTTGGGAGTAGATATCGCAACTAAAAAGTTTACCTTAGGGTTTGGTTGGGGGCGGACTATGATAATTATTCTCCCTGGCTGTTTGTTATTACTAACTTTGTGGATAGAGCGAGGAATTGCTGGGCAATGGCGTACACCTGTAGTAGCTAGTTTATTACTGTTGTATCTCACCATTAGTATCGGTGATTTTAGTCTACGGCAGCGTTCAGTTTTTCATGCAGTTGCAGACTTGATTGTAAAAGATGGTAATCAGCCTACTTTAATCGCAATGAATTCTAAAGCTTGGGGTCATGTTATGCGTTTAGCTTATTACATTCCTCCCCAAGCTTCTGTGATGTTGTTAGCTGAAAAACCTGCAAACCTAGCAACTTCTTTAGAAAAAGTACTTAAAGATAAAGCCGAACAGTATCCTCGTCTTCTCTGGTTAGACAGCAGCGATCCTGTATGGTCGCGCTTGGATACAGAGGCGGAAATAGAAAGAGAAAATCAGAAAATTCAACAACTTTTATCATCTCAGTTTAAACTAACAAACACTCAAAATCTTTTAGGCACAATGTCTTTAGATAAATTTACCGCTAAGCTATATACACATTTGCCAAAAACTTGAAACTTACAGCAGTTCTCGTTTGCATCAAGTACAAAGGTCGCGGCTTTTGAGTTCTTAGTTTTGTACCTCATTTATTTGCAAAATTAATTTTTATATAATTGCCATACTCTAGAATATACACAACTATTAATCAGTTTTCTTTTCAAGTTGCCAAAGTCTACCACGTTTGTAAGCAGAATTTAGTTTGTATATTTTCTCAAGTTTAGATTGAAATACTTTTGAGGGATTATATAAGAATATATCACTAAAGCCATCAGGAACTTGAGGCATATTTGGCTCAATTAGTAACTGCATATGCACTTTGTCATTTAGTAGATGACTTAGAGACATTAAATCGCCAATATTCAGTGAATTATTACTACTAATCAGAAGTGGATTCTTAGTTTTGTTAATTATCCGAGCAATTTGCGGGTTGGCATGGCTACCTTTATTCCACCATGTCTCAGCTTGGGAACTAACGCCACAAGATAAAACTCCTGCGGCAATTAATATGACTATGATTAATTGCCAAAATTTACGGTTTATCAAATTAGCAGAAAAAATTTGAGTTGCTAACAAGTAAGCAATAATTAGTTGAACACCTACATAACATGGCATAACGTATCTAGCTCTAACGCTGAGCTTACCCCCAATCATCACATCAGGTAATATGAGAGCTAATGCAGTTACTCCACTCAATGTAAAAATAAACAACCAAACTCGTGGTGCGGTATGACGATAAACAAATAAAAATGAATATATTACTAAAATTAGTATCAAAGGAGTTAAAAATCGACCCCACCGCAAACCGGGAAAATCCAAATCGGGAAAAAATGGTTCGTAACGCCAAAAATCCGCAAATAAATAAGTAATATTAGTAATCCAAGTGGACACTAAACTTGATATGGATAGTCTGGCTTGAGCGCTGGCTGTTGTGCGGTCAATTTGATCTAAGTTATAAATAATAATTACAATCCAAGGGATGAAAGCTATAAAGCCAGCGCTAGTTGCTATCAAATAAGCTTTTACCGTTTTAGTGAATCGAAAACGTTCTATAGCAATTACATAAATACCATGAGCGATCGCCACCAATCCAGAAAACAAAAATGTATATAATCCGAGTGCTACTGTAACTCCATAAATCCTCCACAATTGCTTGCTACCAAGTCGCATTGCTCGTAGCAATAAAGCACTCTCTAGCAAGATAGTTACTGTCCACAAACTAAACTGTCGAGCCTCTTGAGCATACAATACATGCAAAGGCGAGACAGCTAAAAGTACTATGCTTGTCCATGCTATTATTGGCGACTCAAATAGTTCTAAACACAGCCAATAAATGCAAGGAAAGGCTAGCAAGCTAATAATGGCTGATAAACTTCTAGTTGCAGTTACTGAATTACCAAAAACTTGCACCCATAATCTAACAATCACATAATAAAGTGGAGGATGTTGAGTATCATCCACAGCCAAAGAATTAATTGTATCAATTACACCTTTTTCCGGATTGGGTCGCTGGTACTTTTGTACAGAATCAACATCAATTACACGTCCATCAAACACTTGTTGCACAAATTCTGTTTTAGTATACCCAGAAATTCGTAATGAAGTGTAAGCCTCATCGTGCCAGTAAACTTTGCGTTCGAGGTTGACAAAGCGGAAAAATATACCCACTAATAAAATAACTGTTAAAAACAATAGCCAATAACGATAAACTTTTTGAAAAGGTCTTCTTTTTATAGTCATTTTTCAAAAATATCTAAATTTGGCTGTTTTACTTTACTAAACACTGAATATTTTTGTAACCTATATCTGCGAACAAAAAGAATTATTTGACTTTTATATAATTGCTTTTTTTAAAATTAAATAATTTATTATTTAGATTGTATAGAGATAAAATACTAAATTTATTTCAGCTTGATAGTTAGTATTTATACTAATGACTGTAGGGCATTAATATCTCATAATGATTTTGATGTTTAAATTTCAACTACCTAAACAATATTGATACAGCAAGACTTGACGCTGACTAAAAGCCAGAATAAGCAAATAGGACAACATAAATCAAGCAATTTTTAACTGCTTAGTTTTTAGTGAAACAGCTACTATCTATGGGTATAGTGTCATATTGTACCTATATTTAAGCAAATTTATACACACCGTCACTGTTAATTTAAATTTCCTCTATGAATTTTAATTCACCCAAATCACTGTTAACGGTTCCGACTGGTTCATTACAGATTTCTGAATCACCTTTTATCAATGTGGATGCAGGTGATGAAGCCATCTATTTCTCTTTAGTGATTCCAACTTATAAAGAGCGTGATAACATCCAGAACGTTGTCAGAATATTAAGTCAGTTATTAGATGAATTTATACCAGGGGACTACGAACTGATTGTGGTAGATGACGATAGTCCAGACCGCACTTGGGAAGTAGCACAATCGTTGACGGAAGAATATCCACAGTTGCGGGTGATGCGTCGCCAACACGAACGCGGGCTATCTTCTGCTGTGATTCGTGGGTGGCAGGCAGCAAGAGGGCGTGTTTTAGGGGTGATTGATGGAGATTTGCAGCATCCACCAGAGGTGTTAACACAACTGTTAAGTGGGATTCAACAGGGGGTGGATTTGGCAGTAGCCAGCCGGAACATAGAAGGAGGCGGTGTCAGTAGTTGGAGTGTTGTCAGGCGTTTCTTGTCCCGTGGCGCTCAGGTGTTGGGATTGATTATTCTACCCAGTGTATTGGGCAGAGTTTCCGACCCAATGAGTGGTTATTTTATGGTGCGTCGAAGTGCGATCGCCAATGCAACACTCAATCCCGTGGGATACAAAATTCTGCTAGAGGTAATTGGCCGGGGAAAAGTGCGGGAAATCACTGAAGTGGGTTACGTATTTTGCGAGCGTAAAGAAGGTGAAAGTAAAGTTACGTGGAAGCAATATGTGGAATACATCCACCACTTAGTGCGGTTGCGTCTGTCCACAGGAGTGCTAGGACGAGTCAATCAACAAATCAATTTCCCCATTGGTCGATTCCTGCGCTTTGGGTTAGTGGGTTTGAGTGGGGTATTTGTGGATATGGCAATGCTGTATCTACTCAGCGACCCAACTACTCTGGCTTTGCCCTTGACGCGCAGTAAAATCATTGCTGGCGAAATTGCAATTTTGAATAATTTCTTGTGGAATGATGCTTGGACATTTGCTGATGTCAGCATGAAGCAGCAAGAATGGCATCAACGTCTCAAGCGCTTCTTAAAATTCAACATAATTTGCCTTGCCGGACTGGTTTTGAATGTTCTGGTGTTGAACTTAGTATTTAATTTCCTGATTCCTAACCGCTACATTGCTAACCTGATTGCGATCGCAGTTGCTACCATTTGGAATTTCTGGGTGAACTTGAAACTGAGCTGGCGTGTAACAGACGTGAAATAATCACACTAGGAGATTTAAGTTGCCATCGAACTTAAATCTCAAATATCAAGTCTACATATTTGCAAATTCGCTTGTTAAAGGCATGGCTGTAAAAGCTCTTGTTTGGAATGCATATCACTTTTGCAACCAGACAATCTCGTTACTGTCTACCTATGCTGAGTGAAATTTCTGTCTGACAAAGGATGCATTTGTATAATCGGTACGTCGCTATTCCTTCTCGCTGGCTTCACCCCTTGCTGTGCCTGATTTGGTTCCTCATTGGACTAGGCTTGCGCTTAACCAACTTGACTGGTAAGCCTCCTTGGACTGATGAGTTTTCCACCTTAGTGTTTAGCCTAGGAAATAGTTTTTTATCAGTACCGCTAGATCGAGCGATCGCACCTGATATTTTATTGCAACCTCTGCAACCCCAACCAAGTGCCACCATTCAAGACGTATGGGCACACCTGAGTCATGAAACTAACCATCCCCCACTTTACTTTGTACTAGCTCACTGGTGGATGCAGTTATTTCCTACACAAGGTGGTCTAGTTTCTTTATGGGGGGCGCGATCGCTAGCTGCTATTTTTGGTGCTGCATCTGTCCCAGCTATCTATGCTTTCAGCTGGCTGAGTTTTCGCTCTCGCTTGGTTGGTCATTTAGCTGCTGCCATGATGGCAGTATCACCCTACAGCATTTTTCTGGCACAAGAAGCCCGTCATTACACTTTGGCAATTTTGTGGGTGATTGCTTCCCTCGCCTGCTTAGTAGTTGCTACACGTCACATCCAAAATCGTACACAAATACCTATCTGGATAGCACTTACCTGGGTGGCAATTAATGCTTTGGGTATTGCTACCCACTATTTCTTCGCCCTCACCCTCTGCACTGAAGCTTTGGTTTTAATTGTTCTAGGTTGGCATCAGCAACAGCTAAAACAAGAGGATGCGGAGAATATTTCAGTACAAATCTCGCCGTCACCCTCTGGGTTCACTAGTCGCCCCGTCTTTGCGTCTCCCCATCTTTGCGTCTCCCCGTCTTCTTCATTCCCTCCTTGGCGGCGTATCTATGCGGTTGCTATCGGCACTTTTGTGGCGGGGGCAGTTTGGCTACCAATGTTTTTACAGAATAGCTATGGTAGTAAGTTGACGGATTGGATACAGCAACCACGGGAGGGATTTGCTTGGTTAAGCCCAATTTTTCAAGCTTTCGCAGCATGGATAACCATGCTTTACTTGCTACCAGTGGAAGCACCACAGCTAGCAATTGTAATTGCCTCTGGGCTAGTGATGCTAATTTTCATGATTTGGGCAGCACCAATTTTAATTCGTGGGTACAAGATGCAATTACAGCAACCAGAGAATCGCTTGATGACTCAGGTATTGTCTGGAGTAATTGCAGGCGCGATCGCTTTATTCTTTATTTTCACCTACTTTTTTAATATAGATTTAACAAGAGGTGCGCGTTATAACTTTGTCTACTTTCCCGCTGTCATAGTTTTACTAGGGGCGAGTCTTGCAGTTTGTTGGCATAGTTCCCATAAATTAATTGGCAAAGAAAAAGAAACAGGCAGATGGGGAATTAGTGGTAAAAAAGCAGTAATACTCATCTGGTTGATAGGATTTCTCAGTGCTGTAACAGTGGTTAGTAATCTTGGTTATCAAAAATACTATCGCCCTGACCTTTTCGTACAACTAATTCAAAAAACATCTCAAGTTCCAACGATCGTTGCTACTACCCAGATAACTCACGTACAAATTGGTGAAATGATGGGAGTCGCTAGGGAGTTGAATATTCAAAATCTTCTTTCTCCATCTCATCTATTTTTTCTGGCCCATCAAGACCAAAACCCTAATACTTCTACTACTGCGTTAGCAAATACAATAAAAACACTGTCAAGACCGTTTGACTTGTGGCTCGTGAACTTTCATGCTCCCATAGCAGAAGAAGTTAAAAAATGTGTTGCTGATATTCAATCTTTACCAGCTATAAACGGCTACGAATACAAAATTTATCACTGTCAACTGAAGGCTGGCGGGCGGAAATGACACTGCTATTAATTATTGATCTTTTTCCTGAAGTAGCGATCGCCAATCCGTAATTGCTTGTTCTGTCCATAGCCAATTATTACTCAATTTATCGATCTGAAAATTTATCGGATCGTTCTTAAGCACCGTTTGGCGTTGTTTAATCGCTTCTTTCATATACTGTGCTTGTTTAGTAGCAGATTGATGAGGCGCAGATTTATACAGTCCAATAGCTAAAGCAGCATAGGAAGTTAAAGCATCTTGAGGCTCTTTTGCTTCCAAAGAGACAGGTGTAGCAGAAGCTGTGTTTTGCTGTTTGAGAGCTAAATTCAAAGCTTGAAACCAGGAGTCATTGGCTCGATTCAGATTGCCCTCTGCGTAGTAAGCAAATCCCAAAGCATTTTTATACAAAGGCGAATCTGGTTGACCCTTGATGGCACTTTCCCAGTAACGGCGGGCATCATCGATGCTATATTTTTCGTCTCCAATCTGCACAGACTGCCATGCTAATCGCCCTTTAAGAAAGTTAACAGATGGATCGTCGGCTTGCTTTAATGGCACCAAATTCAGGGCAGTCTCAGCAGCAGCAAGTGCGCCACGATTGAGTAGTTCTTCCACCGCTGCAAGCCCTGCTTGTAAGTCGCCTTGGCTTAATTTTTCGGTAGCAGTAGCAGTGACAATTCCAGTAGCAGCGGTCTTTAAGTCGGTACTAGGGTTCTTTGCAGTGGGTAGAGACTGAGCGGGAATTGCTGGGATGTCAGGCAAGCTTGATGTCTGTCGATATTGCCACCACCAACCTAAACCAATTACAGATGCGATCGCGCTTGCTCCTACAATACCTAGAATCGGTCGCAATTGACGACGGGCACGAGGTCTCAATGGGGCTTGCGATGATGAGGCTAAATGATAATTTTGCCAATCTTCTGCAACATTGCGGTGAGCTTCGGTTATTGCCTCTGGAACTTCTCCCCAGGACTTTACTTGTCTTTCAAGGCGGGCAATTTCCCCAGCAACCTGTTCTTTGTGAAGATTATTTTCTCTAATCTGTTGCATTTCCCCAGCCATAGGAGGTTGCTCATTCCCGACGTTTTGGTTGTCTAGCTGGCGAAACAAATCCGAAACTAGAGCTGAATCTTCCGCATAGCTGGGGTCATCATACTCAATCTCATCAACGAGATCGCCCCAAGTTTCTTCACCTAGCCAGTCCAACCCAGAAGAATCATGAACCAAACCAGAGGGCATCATGTCGTCGATTGGTAAATGCATCTCCTCAGTATCATCTGCGATCGCAGAGTACATTGTAGTGGGAGTTTTTCTCAAAGGCTGCCTGTAATCATTCAGTGAGTCGGCACTTAGGTCAAAAGAAATTTCCGGGCAGAGAAAACCGTCAAACTCTGGCTGGAGGTACAAAATCGGTAAAGCCCAGTACGTCTGGTGAGAACCATAAGCAGAGATTAATCCCTGACGCACCCGACTCACACACAAATCTACAGGGTATCCCTGACTGAGGTTACGGTAAAACAGTTGTGTCAGCGTTAGCGCTACTTCATCGGGAATGCGTTCCGACATTGCCAAAACGCTTCTGATACCCCGTTTTACCAAACTTTCTGCGAGGTTACGTTCACCTGTTTCGCCGACTGTGTTGGACGTAGCCGTGTATGCTCCCCAACAAGAGTTAAACACTGCCATTTGGATGCTGTTGTTAACGAGCAAACCTGCTAGATCGTCGCCACTGAGGATTTCTGTTAAGCCAGTTCTGCTACTGACAAGATAAATTTCGCCACCGTTTGGCCCTAGGCTGCTATGACCGGAGTAGTGTAGAACATGGTATCTTCCTTGTTCCAAGGCTTGTGTCAATTCTTCCCGCCCTGGTTGGTCTAGCAGAGTAAGTTCAATTTCTGGGAGATGATTGCCGTTTTCGCCAGTTCGTGATGCCTTGCGGTGAAGCTCAGCTTGCAGTCTAATAGCTTCTTGTTTGAGCAAATCAAGATGGACTTGATCGGGGGGAGAAGCAAGAACCATCAGTACTTTCACGCCATCTTCTGGTGGGATTTTTGGTATGTTTCTCGATGGCAGCCGTGAAGCCGCCAAAATTCCACTTTGGTAGCGAGAAAAAGCAACATAAGGGCCAGTTGCCAGGGGGCGATCGCCTGCGTGCATGACTTCCCATGGCAGACGTGCTAACCTGATGTCTTTTAAACCCAAGCGTAGACGCAGTACCTGTTGATGATTTTGGGCAATACCTTGGGCGGTAATCCAACTATCTCTGAGAGTGCCTTGAAACAGTGCATTATAAAACTGCTGACCCAATGCCACCAAGTTGACAGAGTTCCTGGCGATGTCGCTTTCCCGACCGCCAAAAGGTAAGGCATCTCCCTGCAAGACCGACTTTAATGGGTCATTCATGAGATGCCCAGCAGCCGCCAACCATTCAACTACAGGCCAAGTCACCAGTTCTTCTGCCAATGGCACCCCAGGCGCGACTCGTTCCGTCCGCACCAAGTAGTCATTTGGCCCTACTGGGGTTACGGAAATGTGAAATTCTTGAGTCACAGTTTCTCCTGTTTGCCTCCTAAATCTAGTTTGAAACGCGAAAGTTTCAAGTCGATTTCTTGCTCTTTCTGATACCTTAGATGCATCCTGCTATTGAATGTTTCTAAACTAAGTTGTTTTGCTTTCTCGGCTTCTACAACTTTATCCGGATTGGTTGGCATCCGCACAGAACACTTTATTGGTAGATGCACCTTGATCTTTAACTCCCCTAGTCGGTTTATGCCTGCTGGGTTTTTTTTATATTAGGTAACAATTACCAAGTAAAGGCATTCTTGTCCAGAGAATAAAGCTTAACTTGAGAAAATTGCTCCCTGAGAACTAACTTCCCTAGTTGGCTAACACTTACTATTTTTTTATACTGGACACCACTAGCAACCATAATTATGGAACATTTATCCGGAAGATGCTGGTTGAGCCGCGAACATTTAATTGGTAGATGCACCCTGATAACTAACTCCCCTAGCTGGCTAACACTCGCTGGGGGATTTTTTTGTGGGCATCACCAACAACCATAATTATGAAACATTTATCCGGAAGATGCTGTTTGAGGTGCGAACATTTAATTAGTAGATGCACCCTGATAACTAACTCCCCTAGCTGGCTAACACTTGCTGGGGGATTTTTTTGTGGGTATCACCTATTGTCGAACATTTATCCGGAAGATGCTGTTTGAGGTGCGAACATTTAATTGGTAGATGCACCCTGATAATTAACTCCCCTGGCTGGCTAACACTTGCTGGGGGATTTTTTTATAAGAGGCAAACAGTAACTCCATTGATGAAAGCTTTATCTGGAAGTTACTGATTGTGCCTCGAAAAAATCAATTATTGATAAACATACCCTGATAATTAACTCTCCTAGTCGGTTGCCACCACCCGAGGATTTTTTTATGCTGAGAAAACAGCATCTCTATTTGTGACAATTTTATCCGGAACATACTGTCTAATCCTAGAATAGATTATCAGTAAATGCACCCTGATAACTAACTCCCTTAGTTGGCTGCCACCACTGGGGGATTTTTTTGGTTGTGCCAACAGCATCTCTATTTGTGACAATTTTATCTGGAATACGTTGTTTAATTTTAGAACAGATTATTTAGTAGATGCACCTGATAATTGACTCCCCTGGCTGGCTACACCACTAGGGGATTTTTTTATCTTCAGAAAAAAACACTTCAGTTCGTACAAATTAATCCGGAGGATTGTGTCTGGGCTGAGAACATTTAATTGGTAGATGCACCCTGATAATTAACTCCCCTGGTTGGCTAACACCCACTGGGGGATTTTTGTGAAAAATCTTTTAGTCGTGTGTCCTAAGGGCCAATATTTGTTCAGGGCAATATTCTAGCGCAAGTGTAGAGCAATATTCTAGCGTGTATGGTGTGCCATTTCTTTTAGCTTCACCGCTTGTTGATCCCACTTTGCTTTGAATCCACGCAAGCAACCTCTTCACCGATAAGGTTTTCAGTATACTCTTGGCGCGTATGACCTCAGTTTAGGTGCTTTAACTCGCAGTGTTAGCCAAATAATGAATTATTTAAGGATATTGCTTTTTTTGCGTTGGACACAGTCCTTAACAGAGGCTTCGCTTTGACACCCTATAGAATTTCCGCTGTGTAAAAATCGGAAGTCTGCCCATCATATCATTAATATTGATTAACTTTCTATCTTGGTTTCTAAATAATTTTCATTCCTTGATGAATTAATACCACTGTGCGGAATTAAAAATTTCAAATGCCTTGATTCTAAGGGGTTGAGGCATTTTTAATGGTATATTTATGGTAGGCTCCCAAGAGCTATGCTATTTATATACTGCCTATATGCAGAGAGGCATAGAGCCAGATGAGTTTAGCTGTCATTAAGTTCTCTTCGGAAGAGTGCGGCATCTGCCACAAAATGTCTTTTTATGACCAAAAGGTGGCTGAAGAGCTGGGTTTGCAATTTATTGATGTGAAAATGCAAGACACGGCTACTTACCGCAAGTATCGTAAGATTTTGTTAACCCAATATCCTGATAAATCAGAAATGGGATGGCCTACTTATATTCTCTGTGATTCTCCAGAAGGAGAATTTCAAATTATAGGCGAAGTAAAAGGAGGTCATCCCAAAGGGGAGTTTAGAAGTCGCCTGCAAGAAGTTCTAAATTCAACGGCTAGTGCTTAGCTTGAAGGCAGAGGGACGACAGACAGTCGCCACAAGTCGGCAGAGCCGCCCAAGGCGCTGTCTCCAGAGGGGCAAGAGAGAGCATAATCTTTCCCCTAATCCTTTACTCTAGTCAGAACTAATTACCTCAAAAGATTTAACCTCTAAGACAGGGCCTATCATGGCAGTCGTCATGACATCTTCGCGTACCTGTCCTTTAACTTTTGCTTTTTGTCCGGCTTTGAGTAAGCTTTTGTCTGCACCTTTGAGGATTTCGTAAGTAACACCCTCATCTGTGACTAAGGCCCAAGCCCCCATACCGAGTTGACGACGTTCGATAGTACCTGTAACTGTGATGCTCATAATCGAGTACCGAGTGTTGAGTAGGGACTAGAGACTAGGGACTAGGAAAATCTTTCTTGATACCCAGTCCCCAATAGTTAGTCCCTTTTATGCTGGTTTACTTTCGTTTTTCAATGCTAAACGAGCCAGTCCATAACAAAGTAGGGCATTGACAATAAGGAAGCTTCTAGCCAAGTTACCACTTCCCAAGCCCCAAACTGCTGGGTCGTAAACTGCACTTACTGTTAAGCACGCTGCAACGCCTAGGGTAGAGCCAATGGCAAACCATTTCCAGCTAGGATGTCCTAACAGTAATGCTATTAAAACAAGGGGAATCGCCACGCTGGCAAACAGGGGATTAAAAGCATCAGTGCCCTGTATGGTATTGCCTAGTTCGGGAATGGAACTGCCCAAAACTCGGAAAGGCCACTGGGGAAGGTCAAAGATATAAATTCCCTTGAGTAAGAATAACCCAGAACTCCCAGCAATTAAGCCACTGGATAAAGTCCAACTCCAGGTGAAGGGGAAGTAAACCCGTAAAAACCAAGCCAAAAGATAGGAACCCAATACCATTAAGACTTTGGGTAACAGTGCCACGGCACCACCATCAATCCAAAAACGGGGGTTAAGATAGCCGTTATCGCGTAACCATCGGAAGAAATCTTGGAAACTGATTTGTCCATTGATGGCAAGTTTGACTGCGGCTTCGGCATTGAGGTGTCCAGCACCATAGTAGTTCAAGTTATCATCCTGGATAACTCTTGCTGACTGCTTGAGAACTTTTAATATTTCATCTGGTTCTTTGATGCCACTGGCTTTGATTAATGCTGCCACACCAGCTACGTGAGGGGAAGCCATGCTTGTGCCTTGAAGCCCCAGAAATACCCCTTCGCCGTTTTCGTCGATGGTCTCTTGCAGAATCGTACCAGCTTCACTACCACCAGGGGCTGAGATATCAACACCAGCACCAAAGTTAGAATAAGGTGCTCTTTCTCCATCCGGGCCGAGTGCTGAAACGCCGATAACATAGGGATAACGCGCTGGATAGCCTGCCCCATTGGCGTTTTCATTACCGGCGGCAGCAACTATCGCAACGCCTTTTCTGTGGGCATATTCAATTGCTTGTTTCATCAACTGGCTTTCACCGCCACCGCCCAAGCTCATATTAATGACATCTGCGCCATTATCGGCAGCAAATTTAATGGCTTCGGCAATATCGGCAACAGTACCGCCACCATAGGAACTGAGTACCTTTAGCGGCATGATATTGGCTTCGTAAGCAATCCCAGCTACGCCATAATTGTTATTAGTAGATTGAGCAACAGTACCAGCGACATGAGTACCGTGTCCGTGGTCATCTGTGGCTTGTTCGCGGTCGTTAACAAAATCGTAGCCTTTGACGAATTTTGTTTCTTGCAAGTCGCGCACTTGCGTAACACCTGTGTCAATTACAGCAACTGTTACGCCGCTACCCTTAGTTTGACTCCACGCGCCTTCAACGCCGATTTTGTGAAGGTTCCACTGTTTGCTGTAACACGGGTCGTTAGGGCCAATTAACGAAGGAGTTGTTTCCCCACAGTTATTGGATTTCAAAAACGCTTCCTGTCCAGTTGCTTCACTTGGTTGGGGAATTAGCCTGTAGATGTAATTTGGCTCGATAATTTCTGTCGCTTTAGCAAATGGAGATTTTTGCAGTTGTTTCAGTCGCTGGCGATCGCCTTTGATAATATAAACATTATCTTGCGCTGAAAATTTGTTATCTAATTGGGGTGTAACGTTGTATTGTTGTGCGATCGCTTGTAAATCTTGCTTCACTATCTCTGTAGGAATATCTTCCCGAAAATCAAGCAAAATTGTCTCAAAATCGCCTTTAGCTGCTAATCCCTGAAAGTTCAGGAAGCCAAATACAGCAGTTACTAACCCAATGACAAACAAGCACAATAATATAAGTCTTCTCATATTAACTCGTTACCGCTTTTTGCCAGTTTGCTCACTACCATAACTTATATCCGTCTCTATGTGGATGTATTTTGCACTTTAGTTACACAATTTTTACTCAAATTCAGGATAGTTTAAATAATGGAACGCGGTCTTTTGTGGTTGCCTTTGTTAGCAATGTTTTTCTGGTTAGCTTGGCAAGGCTCGAAGGAGTATCAGAAAGTTGAAGCCTATAGAGCTTGGGCAGAGCAATTTGAAAGAGCTAAGTATGATATCTATGCTGTATTGGGTCAAAAAGGCAACAATTTAACTTGGGGTAAACCCACACCAAAAGGTCCTATTAAACTAGAAACTTTTTCTTTAGTTGATGTCGATAAAGTCCGACTTTTGGTAGAAGGCAAACCTGTAGAAACGGAAACTCCTCCAAAAAAAGGTCGGACGATTGAGTTAGAATTTATTTTTGCTGAACCTGCTAACTCCGTGCGCGTTCCTTTCACAGAAATTCCTTTAGCAGCAGAATGGAGCAAGTATTTGCAAGGAGCATTGCAAAATTTGCATTCGGAACCAACTTAGTAGTCGTTAGTCATTAATTATCATTAAAGATGAATGGTTGTTAGGATCAAAGTGTGGTGTGTGCAAGCCCCATTAAAGGCGATTTTTAATAATTATGCCTAAAATTCTTGCTATTATAGCAATCTTATTTGCGTTGTGAGAATTAGTTTTTTAACTTAGACACAAAGCGGCTTTCCGCAGGGTACCGCCAAGGATGCAAACAACGCTAAGTAAAGAAAGATTTTTATAAAATTCTCTAAATAAGATTAGGAATTGTCTTTAGAGAGTTTGTATTCAATTTAATGAATTCAAAGTGGCAAGTCTCTATTTGACGAGTATAGTTCGTAATGAAAAAAATTCTTCCCCTTTTTGGGATGGCTTTACTGCTCAATGCTTGTGTTTCTACGGCGAACACTTCTTCTCAGGCAAATAATAGTGTCAAACCTCAAGCGGAAAACTGTCCAAAGGCTACAATTGTTTCTTTACCTATGCCGAAGGAAAATGAAAGCTTTTATGATAGCTTTAATTTTCATATTCGCAATATTATAACAGATGCGGATACGGTTAGGTTTCAAAGTTTAAAGCAAGATTTTGTTTTCTGTCGGAGTAACAATTCCTGGACAGTACAACCAGGAACTCTACCCAAGGAGTTGCAGCCAGAAAGTAATTATGCGGCATTCGCACAAGAGACGGTTAATCCAAAGTTCAAAAATATCGAATTTCAGGGTAAAACCTATCAGTATCGAGTATTGAGAGAGCCGAAGTTTACTTTGGGTGAAAACAATAATATCTCCAGACCCAATGAACCAGAACCTACACAGGATCGAGTTGTTTTTGAATTAGTTACTCCTAATAGTGAAAAACCTCAAATAAAAACGCTGTACACTCTCAAAGATTTACAGGATGTAGCGGTAAAAGCAGGGTATGGTACGGGAGGTCAATTAGGTTTTCCTCGCATTACATCTGCTACGGTTTATGACAACCGTATTTGGTGGTCAGTGGCTTTTGAACAAGGTGAAGGTAATAACGGAATTGCTACTATCGTCAGTTATGACCCGAAAACTGAGAAATTTAGTCTGATTCAACCAGAAGCACTTTGGTCTACACAAATTACTGATTTAGCTATCACTGGAGATACTAAGAATCTTACTTTTTGGATGGGTACTAGTGTTAGTGGCGAAGGAAATCTTTATATTCCTGCTAAAGGATTAGTGGCTTACCGTCCCAATTCACAAAATCTTAATTCTGGTTCTTTAACTGCTTACACTGTTAACGATAGTCCGTTGGTGGGGGCAATTCCTGACAAACTCAAGTTGGAAAACGATAAGCTGTGGGTCAGTACTGCTAACGGTGTTTGTCAATTTAATTGGCAAGCTGCTGATAATCGTGATTGGTCTTGCTGGCGATTTACAGCAATGGCTAACCTGCCATCAGAAGAAGTTCCACTTTACAGTGCATTGACTAATAAAACTCCTGCTGTATCTTTATCTCGTAATAACAGTGGGGAAACAGTGGAAGTGTTGTGGTGGAGTCCTGTTGAATATCAGACTCTCAAGAAACGCTATGAGGTGAAATATCCTCAAGGCTTTACTGTGAAGCTGGATGAGGGTGCAAGTATTTATGAATTTAATAACTCTTTACCACCAGGAAAACCACAAATTGATTGGCCTGGTTTTCAATGGCATTGGAATGGCGATCGCTTTGTGCGAGGATTAGATGAAGTTTCTCTCAATTTAGTCGGCAGTGGTCCGCAAGGTATTGGTTCTGGTCAACTTTCACCAGAGGTTCCAATCAATTGGAATGCCATGCGTGGCGATCTAGAGTTACTTCAGCTTTCCCCAAAATCAACCAGTGTAAAATACTACTCTGGTTGGGTTGATGAAGCCAAGCTTCAACCTTACTTAACGGTTGTACCGCAAGCACGACCACAAAACCTACAACCAAATCCTTTGGCAGCAAAAGTCAACGAATTACCATCTCGCCAGTAATCTTCACCTATGAACGCTGAAACAATATGTAGGGTGCCTGTTGCTTTAACTATTGCTGGTTCAGATAGTGGTGGTGGTGCGGGAATTCAAGCTGATTTACGCACTTTTGCCTTTAACTGTGTCCACGGTACCAGCGCTATAACCTGCGTCACGGCACAGAATACTCTAGGGGTAGCACGGGTTGACGCTATGCCAGTCGAGGCAGTTGTAGCGCAAATTCAAGCGGTGGCCAAAGATATCGGCGTGCAAGCCGCAAAAACCGGAATGCTGCTCAATCAAGAAATTATCTCTGCTGTTGCTCAACAGGTAGAAACTTTACAAATCAATAACCTAGTGGTTGACCCGGTGATGGTGTCACGCATGGGAGCACAATTGATTGATGATGACGCTGTCAACACTCTCCGCAATGTCTTGATTCCCAAAGCGACTATTGTCACGCCAAATCGCTATGAAGCACAGATTTTGAGCGGTTTAACAATTAATTGCCTCGATGACATGGGGAAAGCCGCTCGAACCATTCACGAAAATTTAGGGGCAAAGGCTGTTTTAGTCAAGGGTGGAGGAATGCAGGGGAATTTGCGTGGTGTAGATATCTGGTTTGATGGCGAAAAGCTGGAAATCTTGACAACAAGACAAATAGAGACTACAAATACCCACGGTACTGGTTGTACACTATCAGCAGCGATCGCAGCTAATCTGGCGCTCGGAGAAGACTTGTGGCCAGCAGTACAACAAGCCAAAGAGTATGTCACGACCGCACTCTGTTACGCCCTCAATATTGGCAAAGGACAAGGGCCTGTGGGACACTTCTTCCCATTGTTACAAAATTAACTTGTTGGTTAGTTGTCAGTTGTCAGTTGTAAATTGTTATTTGTCTTGCCACTAACCACTGACTACTGACCCTACCCTGCGGGAACGTCTGACGGCGAACGGGTGACGCTCCTGCGTCGCTAGCGCCAGTTGTTCATGAGGGAAACCACGGCAGGTGCTTTATGCTGACGGCAGTTCCTACCCTGCGGGAACGCGCTTGAGCGAACAAGTCGGGCTTTGCCGACGACACTTGCTACCCGCAGTGTAGCGAGTGTCTCCCCAAGACCACACTGGCTCACCATTGACCACATCCAAAATGTAAAAAAAATCTTTGCCCTCTGGGCATTTTTCTATTATTCTTGGGCTAGTTTCAGGGCTGACTATAATGTGATAGCCTCTCTGAATAATCTGATTACCTTAATTTTTGATACCAACTCACCGATGCGAACAACCACAGGTTCTGTTCACAGTAATCCCCCAAAACCAAGTCAAACTTACCCTGCCTCTGTACCAATGTACGTATACCGAGAATTGGCAGCAGAGTTGCAGGCAACACAGGCAAAGCTAGATGCACTTACTGGAAAAAACCAAAAACTGGTACAAGACAACCAACTACTCCGCCAGGAAATTACCAAAGTGGTTCAGTCTTTTTTACACCTGCAAAAATTGGTAGATTCTCCTGTTACACCTAGTTCTCACCAAGCCCAGCGTTCTCCTACTGAGGTGAAAAATCCAACTAACTATCCAGGTACTGAAGCGCATCCACGCCAGCAAGTTCCTCGTTCGCGTCAACCTGTCGTTCCTGTTCGCGTAGCGTCGACCACAGGAGAAGTTGCCAACAGCAAAAATCGTCATTCTAACTTCTCTGTACCTGTAGTGGAAATAACTTCCCAAATGCCGGAAACAATACTTATAGAAGAGCAGCAAGTAAGCTATTATCCCTCCACGCAGACAGAGTTAAAAGAATTCAGTGGTTGGTGGTTAGCCATTACTATCTTGTTAATTATGCTTACCGCTTTTGCTGCTGGCTATTTGATTGTGCGTCCCTTGTTTGAACATCAGAGTCGTTAGCTGACACATCCATTGCTTCTTTGTGTTTCCAACTCCTATGTAAATTATCCAAAATCACTCTGTCAATATCGGACTAAATTTAGTCAATAATGGAATTTGTCTTTTGAGTCACAAAAACCACATACAAAAACGTTTATTAGGGGACAAACGTCTCGTATCACAACCTCAAGGATTAACCAACTATTCAATCCTTGCCACTGCTAATGTCAGAATTGCTCATCCAGGGCGCATAAACTTTAAAAAAAGAGCCAATTCTTACATATCTTTTTGAAATAGTACAAATGATGAAAGTGTCAGACAGTGGATCTGGTTAGATAGATAAACGAACATATGAGAAGTAAGGAGTCGAAAACATGAAAAAAGTAGAAGCAATTATCCGCCCATTTAAGCTTGATGAAGTAAAAATTGCTTTGGTTAACGCTGGTATTGTGGGTATGACTGTTTCTGAAGTTCGAGGTTTCGGACGGCAGAAAGGTCAAACGGAACGCTATCGGGGTTCTGAATATACCGTTGAGTTTCTGCAAAAACTCAAGGTGGAAATTGTTGTCGAGGACAGTCAAGTTGATATGGTAGTAGACAAAATTATTGCTGCTGCCCGCACAGGCGAAATTGGCGACGGCAAAATTTTCATCTCGCCTGTTGAGCAAGTTATTCGGATTCGTACTGGAGAAAAGAATACAGAAGCAGTCTAATTGCTGTAGAAGTTTCTGCGCTGAAGCAGGGCTATAGGAGGGTTTTCCGATCCAAGCTGCGACTGCGTTAGCGAGTCCTCAAGGATAAAAATGAGTGTCAAAATTTCTTGAAGCTAGCATCTGCCTTCAAGTAGCGCGGAAATCCTCAAGTTCGGACTGCTGGCGCTTTTACGTCGCTAGCGCTACGTTAACACCGCAGCGCTAGCTTCTCCTTGCACAGGTTTTATTGTGTCGTTTTTTAAAGTGTTGTATAAGGGTTAGACGCATTACCTTATAGTACCTGTACTTTAAATGCATAACCCTAGCCAGATTTTAAATTGATATAACGGCATCTTAGTAACAGTTTTAACCAAGGTGCATTTTTTTATGGGGACTTTGAAACAATCTTTGCCCAAATATAGCAATACTTTACTTAGTATTCTGTCAATACGCCAATACGCATACTTAATACATATAAAAAACCCTCTTTAGGGAGATAGGGTATTCAGTAATTATTCGTAGTAAAATCAAGTCTATAGTTAATTCGTCGCGATCGCAGGTATAACTGTGGTCGTTTTTCTAATCTTAATCTCTGGGGAAAGCAGGGGAAGATAAAACTCCTACTCCTGTCTTGTGCCTATTCAACAAAATCAGGTCGCGCTTGCTGCGTTGACTGTAACTTTGTCTCTAAAGCTTTCCAATTTTCCTGCTCAATTAAGTTAATTAATTCGTCCAGGTTGTGGCGATATTCTTGCAAAGACCCCAACAATGCTTTGCGGTTGTACTGCGCCATCATTACCCCCAATTCAGGATTTCCACCACCCACACGACTGGTATCTCGAAAACCTGAACTAGCTAAATTTTGAGCTAATTGCAAAACTTCGAGGTCAGTTTCATCCATGCAAGCAGCAATCAATGAAGCACTGACCATTACAGGTAAATGAGAAATCCAACTAACAGCGCGGTCGTGTTGCTCTGGCTGACAATAGTAGATATTAGCGCCAAGCGATCGCACAATTTCCTCTAAAACTGAAATTGCAGTAGTTGGTGTTGTCGTGTCTGGTGTTAATACGTAAGGTCTACCAAGAAATAAATCCCGTTGTGCAGCTTCTATCCCACTATCTGCTGTTCCTGCCATGGGATGACCGCCAATAAAATTTTGCCAAAGGTGAGAAATTGCTTGAACTATCGGTGCTTTCACTGAACCGACATCAGTCACAATTGTTGCGGCAGACAAATGCTCAATCAGCTGTTTAAATTGGGGAACAATAAGCCCGATAGGCGTACAAATAAATACAACCTCTGCGGTTGCCAATAAGCTCATGTTAACAGATGCCTCATTGACACTGCCTAGGGCGATCGCTCTTTGACAGGTGGATTCACGGCGACTGACTCCCAAGATATGATGCCCTTGCGATCGCAAGTCATAACCCAAAGAACCGCCTATTAGTCCGAGTCCTAAAATACCAATTTTCATTTTTAATTTTGAAAGTTTATCTTCTAAGTATTTTCTGGATACTTTACCAACTATTAAGTAGAAGGCAGATGGCAGATGGCAGAAGGGAAAATCCGCTGCCTGGCAAGGTTTCAAGGGTTGGCATTTTACAGTTAATTATGTCTAGCTTGTTAAAGTTGGCATCTCATACCAAATTAAGATAGCTTGTATTGTTTTAAATTTATGAAAGTAAAAGGGACTGGGGATTGGGTAAAAAACGGAAAAATTACGGAAGGGGCTTTAACCTCTCCCAAATTTTGCAACATCTTCCCATTACCCAGTAGCAAAGCGGCGTTTCAAGAGCCACCAACATAAAAGTATAGTGTGGGACTTCTCGCCGCGACCAGTTGAATATTCACAAGACTTACGCATAGGCAACGGAAAATCGAACCACACAGAAGCCAGTGCGTTGGGCGGGTTCCCCGACTTGAAGCAGCTGGCGCGACACAGAGGACACGGAGGAATAAGAGTTTCAGAGAGTTTTTGCGTAAGTCCTAATTCATTAGGATTTCCCATCTAAAATCTAAAATCCGTCTTGGAAAGTTTGTTACGCAGGGAAACCCTGCTGACAACTTTCCGCAAAATCTAAAATTGGTATGAGGGGTAGCATCTATGACTGTAGAGGAATTGTTGGAACAATACGCGGCAGGAGTCATAAACTTTAGTGGTATTGACCTCTGTGAAGCTAACCTGAGTGGTGTCAAACTCAGTGGCGTGAATTTGAGCGCAGCTAACTTAAATGTAGTCAACTTGAGTGGGGCGAATCTCAGCGCAGCCAACTTGAGCCATACCAATCTGAATGTAGCAAGACTAAGTGGTGCAAATCTTGACAACGCTAACCTCAATAATTCCAGTCTCAATGTAGCTAATTTAATTCGCGCCGATCTCAATCGCGCTCAACTACGAGGGGCTTCACTGGTGCGTGCTGAATTAATTCGTGCCGATCTCAGTCGTGCCGATCTTTGCGAGGCTAACTTGGGTTGCGCTGACTTGCGAGAAGCAACGCTGCGACAGGCGAATCTCCGTTGTGCCAACTTAACTGAGGCGATTTTAAAAGGTGCTTCTTTAGCAGGAGCCAACTTAGAAATGGCTAATTTAAACGCTACCGATTTGAATCGCACTGACCTTAGCGGTGCAAATTTGCGAGAAGCTGAACTCAAACAAGCAAATCTCAGTCATGCTAACCTCAACGGTACAGATTTAAGCGGGGCAAATCTCCGTTGGGCAGATTTAAGCGGAGCCAAATTAAGTGGAGCTAACTTAATGGGCGCAGACTTAAGCAATGCGAATTTAACAAATGCCAGTTTAGTACATGCCGATTTAACTCAGGTAACATTAATTAAAGCAGAGTGGATAGGTGCTGACTTAACAGGTGCGATTTTAACCGGAGCAAAACTTTACTCTACCTCTCGCTTTGGTTTAAAAACCGAAGGCTTGACTTGTGAGTGGGTTGACCTCAGTCCAACAGGCGATCGCTCCATCATCCAAAAGTTTGAGTCAGAAGACCCACGAGACTTTTTCAATGAAACTCCACCGACAATCCGTATTATCGTCGATGCAGCTCTAGAACACGAGGCCAACTTTGCCCTCGCTGGTGCATATTTTCAAATTGCTCAGGAATACCGGATGCTGAAACAACCTCCTAGCATGGAAATCGGTCGTCGCCGGACTGTTTTCACTTTTCGAGTAGATAGTGATGAAGCTTTATTGCCTACAGCTTGTATTGCCATTCTTCCCTTTAGAGATGCTGCTACCACGCAAAAAAATATTTACACAGTAGTAGAAATGTTGGCAAAAGAAGATTTGCCGCACCTTGGGGAAAAAACACCCCATCGGGTGAAGCAATTATCTACTCTTATCCAGCAAGCTATTAGTCAGGCTAAGACTATTAGACAAATGAAAAAAAATCTGGAATTAGCAGCAAAATTAAATTTCTTTAGAGTTCCTACCCAAACAATATTAACGAATTCTAGCGCTCAAACTTTGATTATGCATTATAACCCGAATTTTGGTAAACGATTTATTAATCCCTCTGAACTCGATGTCGGATTTTTAGCTGATACATCTAGCGAATCTGCTATATCTATATTGCCTTCGTTAAATATGGTTGTAGATTTTGTCAAAAGTTTCCACTATATCAGTCAATAGTCATTAGTCATCAGTCAGTGGCAACTAAACAAAGGACAACTAGCAACTGACCACTAACAACTGACAAATTTCCGGAGAAAGCATATGCCCGATATCTTCAATAAAATGATTGGCAGAACTCGCTATGTAGTCTTTCGCTTATTTCTACATCTAGCTGGGTCTGAGGTCGCACCAATTTTGGGAGTATTGAATCGTGGTGCAAGGGATGCGATCGATGCAGATGGAGACTTGCAAGTTTTAGGAGAAGGATTAGTAGAACTTTGCGAAACTCTTTTGCGATCTGATGAATACTGGCTTTCGGCAGCTAATGAAGGCGATGTATTTTGGAGCGAAGGCGAGGCGGGAGATTATGTGAATGACTTATTTACAGACTCTGCCGAACGATACGGTGCTGACCTCGATTTCAGTCCAGAATCTGATTTAAATCAGCCCTTATCTATACCTGTAACCCGCAACGTAGTTGTGATGATTACAGTAGCTTATGAAGGCGAAGTGCCAGAGTTAGAAACTGACCTCGCTAACATTCAAGCACTGAAGGAAGGTTTAAAAGCCTTAATCAATTTGCACTACAAACACAAACTACGGGCAATCCAAGTGCATTTCTCACCAGCACAGTTAGGAGATGAACTCACCAACGATCAACTGTTGCAATATTACCCAGAATTGATACCTTTGTAATTTGTTGGGTTGACCGTACTAGTACCCACATTGAGAACTTGTTAAGCTCAAAGATAAGGAAATAATGCAATGATCATGAACGCACTGCGTAAGTTTACAGTCGTTTTTTTAGCCCTGAGTTTGTGCTTGACATCTGTAGCCTGCGGGGGAGGAAACCAAACTACCCCTCCCGGTAGAAACGTTAGCCAAAACTCTACTACCACCAAGTTGAGTGATGGTCAGTATCAAGTACAACAAGCTACTTATGACGATGCAACTGGGGAGTACAGGCTGTTTTTACTCAACAGCACACCCCCAACCTTTGCAACTGAACAGTTGCAAATGGCGAGGTTAACCGATGATGAAATTAAGCAAGGTAAGAAAGCTTATTTGAAGGTGGAGAACGGACAGCCAGTTTTGTATTTGCCAGAAGATTTTAAAATTGAGTATGTCCACAACGTCACTGAGACACAAACTAATCCCCAAACAGGACGACAGGAAACGGTTGTAGTCCGCCAAGAAAACAGCTTTTGGTCACCCTTTGCTGGAGCGGTAGCTGGTAGCATAGCAGGTCAAGCGATCGGTAGTCTGTTATTTAGACCTCAATACTATGTACCGCCTGTATATCAGCCAGGAGGAGTGTTGACTGGTTTCGGGGGCTATGGTAGAAGCTATGACCAAGCGGTTGACAGCTACCGGAGTCGTTATAATGCGCCACCCGCAGCTGTGAGAAATCGCACTGCTTTCCGGAGTACAGGGACTATTAGAAGGTCATATCCTACTGGTTCCACTGTACGCACTACACCACGTACAACTACAGGCAATCGTCCCTCTGGTTCTGGTTATGGTGGCAGTGAACTCAGACCTTCTGGTAGATCCGGTTCAACTAGGCGCAGTCCTAGTTTTGGTAGTGGACGTTCTCCAAGCCGCCGTTCAACAGGTTTTGGCAGCAGGCGGCGCTAGGCAATCTCAAATTTATTACAGATTATTGTAAGGGCGTAGGGCTTTGCCCTTCCCGTAGGATACGGCTGTATCCTACGGGGACGCTCTTGAGAAAGCCCCTACAGAGCGTTTTGGCGAACGAATAATGAATTACTAGAGATGTCTAATACCATTGCACAGGAGCTACTTGGTAGTATTGTTGCAGTAGCTCATAAAGCGCTGGATGCTGCTTCAGTAATTGCTGTGGTTTTTCAAAGAATGTTTCAGTTGCCACAGCAAAAAATTCTGAGGGATTAGTTGCACCATAGTTATCTATTACGGTCTCGATCCCTTGTTGAACATCATTACAGAGTTGTTGATATTCTTGTGTCATTACCCTAGCCCAGATGAGATAGTCTGATTTTTGTTGCAAGATAGGAACACCTTCTGCTTTCCCATCTTCTTGATCTAACTGGTGGGCAAATTCATGCAGAATAACGTTATGTCCGTCGTACCAGTCGTGAGTATCTTTTTGTACCTGTTGCCAAGACAGTATTACTTGGTCATTCGTCCATGATTCTCCTAGTCTTGCCACACGCCTTTCCTCAACAACATAATTACTAGTGGCAATGGTTTCATTCACAAAATAAGTACTAGGATAAATCAGAATTGAACGTAATTTTGGGAAGTATTCTCCTCGCTCATTCAGTAGAAGTAAACAAGCCACAGCAGCAATCGTTAGCTTCATTTCCTCCGTAACTTGTAAACCTCCACAGCCAATGAATTGTTTTTCTGCTAGGAAGACTTGAATATGACCCTGAAGCCGTCTATATTCAGTAGGAGAAAGACGAAGATAAATAGGAAGATTATTATTAATAATGGCATTCCACAGAGGAGGAAAGGGACGAGATTTAAGACGCTTTCTTCGCTGCTTAATAAAAATAGGATTAACTAAAATTCCAGTTACAAGTAACCCTATGATGATAAAAATAATAATTGTTGCAACCATTGGTAGCGCTTCCCGCTATCTGACTCACTAAAAAGTTTTGTATAATTAAATTTGCTTTTTTTAATTATTTCAGATTGCTAAGTGCGATCGCTTGGTTGTTCATAACTGATTTATATGCTTTCACTTGCGAATCAATACCAGTGATGGCTGTACCAACTACAACAGAGTAAGCACCTAAATCTAAAGCTTGACGAGCCATTTGTGGTGAAGAAATCCCGCCTTCACAAATGGCTGGAATATCTAGCTGTTCTACCATTTGCGTTAGGAGTTCCCAGCCTGGGACACAAAGATGCCTAGTTGCATTAGTGTAGCCGCAAAGAGTTGTCCCGACAATGTCAGCACCAGCATCCACCGCTACTTTTGCCGCCTCAATTGTATCCACATCAGCCATCACTGGTTTACCCAATTCATGATGGATTCGAGCAATGATATTTACCACTAGTTCGTCACCAGGGCGGTTTCTAGTTGTCGCATCTATGGCGATAATATCCGCTCCAGCTTTGGCAACAGCAGCAGCATGGTGAAACTGTGGTGTAATGTACACATCAGATCCAACTGTTACTTGCTTCCATAAACCAATAATAGGAACTTTCACTCTTGCACGCACAGCACTAATGTGATTTGGGGTGTCAATTCTGACACCAACTGAACCATTATTTACAGCAGCTTGTGCCATTGCTGCAATTACTATTGGTTCGTGCAGGGGTGAATCTACAGGTGCTTGACAAGACACTATCAGTCCGTGATGCAAACGGGTAATTAAATTGAAAAAATCAGTCGGCATAGAAGATATGAGAGGATGTGGCAGGAGAACAGGGGGACAAGGAGAGAAGTCGCAAGGAGGAGCTACTTCGACGGGTTCCCCGGCTTGTAGACGCGCTCTGCGCGGTGAACCAGCGCGGTCTTGGGGAGCCACTGCGTTGGGCGGCTTTGCCGACTTGTAGACGCGCTCTGCGCGGCTTCCCGCAGGGTAGCAAGTGGCATGGTTTCCTCCATGAGCGACTGGTGTTAGCGTAGCGGTAGCGACGTTAGGAGCGTCACCCGAAGGGCTTCCCGCAGGGTAGCAAGTAGCGTGGTTTCCCTCCGGCGAACTTCTCCTATGGTCGACGCTACGCGAACGGAGAGACAAGGCAGACAAGGGAGGGAAGAATTTACTTCCGCTGCTCCTCCGCCTCCTACTTAGGAGTAACTTTGTCAATTGCCTTAATTTTGCCGTCTTCTCCTACTGTCCAAACGTCGTAGACTCCGATAACATCACCATTAGCATCAACATCTACGTTACCGCTGGCTCCTTGGTAATTAATCTTTTTACCTTGTTGAAGAAATTTCAATCCTTCACAGACATCAGCAACTTCTGTGCCAGAACCTGCGGCAACTTCACGGATTTTGTTAGCGATACCAACACCTGTGTTTTCCTTAGCGGCTTGCGCTGCCAAAACCAATAATGCCGCGGCATCCCAAGCTTGGGGAGCATATTCTCCTGGTGAACCGCCTTTTTTATCTTTCCACAGCTTGTTGAAAGCTGCTAATGCTTTACCATCGGAACCGGGTACTGTACCTAAAGCTCCGGTTAAAATATATTTGCCGTCGCTACCCTTGCCAACTTGTTCGGGGAATGTAGGTGATTTCACTCCATCTGTAAGCAGAACCTGTACCCCTTTCGTTAAACCTTGTTGGTAGGCAGCTTTGAGGAGTAGACTGCCTGTTTCGGCATAAAGAACAGCAATTACTGCATCTGGCTTACCAGCAAAAGCTGCTGCTGCTTCTGTATCGAATGTTTGGGCTTTAGCGTCGTAGCGGACTGGGCTGTTTTTATTAATTACTGTTCCGCCCAATTTCTCAAAGGTTTGCACAAATGCTTTTTCAAACCCAACTCCATAGTCGTTGTTAATCACAACTGTCGAAACTCGCTTAAAACCTTTTTTATTAGCTAGTTGAGCTAAGGCTAGTGCCTGGTAGGTGTCGGGGGGAGCTGTCCGCGCCCAAAAACCTTTAAAATCTCCTTTTTTTGCCTTTTCGGTAAATACAGGACTGGTGCTACCGGGAGAAACCAGCATAACTTTGTTAGGTACGGCGACTGAAACAGCAGCAGTAGAAACACTACTAGCGAAGGAGCCAACTACACCAGCTACTTTATCCAAAGTTGCCAGTTTGCTCATGCCAGCAGCACCAGATTTTGGGTCGGTTTGGTCGTCTACTTGCACTAATGTGACTGGTTTACCATTCACGCCACCGCAGGCGTTAACGGTTTCAACTAGTAAAGGAACAGAGCCTACCATCTGTTGCCCGATGGAGGCTAGATCGCCAGTTGTTGGTAGCAAAGTACCAATTTTTAGCCCATCAGCACTACTGGTTGTGTTTGCTGTTGTTGTGCAAGCCGCCAACAAAAACCCAGTTGCTAGGCTAGTTAAACTCAAGACTAGGGCAGTACTAATTTTTTGCATATTACTCTCACTCCTCAGATATATAGGAGCCTGAAAGTAAGATTTAGACTAAATTTTCAGCTTAGTTCAATCTTAACAGGACTCTAAAGGATAAATGATATCATCCTCCTGAAGGTGTAAAAGTATTTACTCCTGGATTAGTATTTATGACAAATTTTGAAGAATATAGAATTCAGAATCAATTAGTAGGAGATTCAGACCCGCCACTAATTGTTTTGCTAAAGTTTTGAAAACGGAGAGGGAGGGATTCGAACCCTCGGTACGGAGTTGCCTGCCGTACAACAGATTAGCAATCTGCCGCTTTCGACCACTCAGCCACCTCTCCTCGGTCACGAAGATTAATGATAGCAGATTCGATGAGGGAAGTAAATAGTTAGTTGTCAGTTGTTAGTTGTCAGTTGTCAGTTTTTTTGAGTTACCACTGACCCCTTCTAGTGACGCTCCTGCATTGCTAACGCCAGTCGCTCATGGGGAGCCAGTGCGTTGGGGAGACAGCGCTGTGGGCGGGTTTCCCGACTTGAAGCGACTGTCGTCGGCAAAGCCCGACTTGTTCGCTCAAGCGCGTTCCCGCAGGGTAGCAACTGGCGTGGAAACCCCCAAGACCCTTCGGGTGACGCTCTTGCGTCGCTAACGCTGCGCTAACTGCTGTTAGCGCGCTTGGCTCACCACTGACTCCTGACATTATTTAGAGGACTTGCGATCGCATCCAAGCCAATGGTAAAGAACGTAGCTTTTGCCATTGGGGCACATAGGCACGCCGAGTAAATGCATTGTAATCGTTGCGTTCAATTATGCTTAAAATTCCACTGTAATGCGTCAGAGCGGCCCACACAGGCCAACGAGCATCAGCAGATAAGTAGGAAATGCCTCTTTCTGCTTTGGTATAAAATTGTCTGGCTCTGGCAATCTGAAAGCGCATCAAAGATCGCCAGCGTTCGTCTATTACACCTTTGAATAAGTCTTGCTCTGTGTAGTTAAATCTTGCCAAGTCTTCTAGTGGAATATAAATTCGTCCACGTCGTGCATCTTCCCCCACATCCCGCAGGATGTTGGTTAGTTGCTTGGCAATTCCCAAGGCAATTTCTTCTTCTATGGGAATATATGGCTGTTGTTCGCGGTTCCACGGAGCTGTATTCTTGGTGCTATCCAACCCCATGACTGCTGTTGACATCAAGCCGACAGTACCAGCGACGCGGTAACAGTAGAGGTATAGTTCCTCAAAAGTTTCATAGCGACTGCGATGTAAGTCCATACGCTGTCCGGCAATCATATCCCGAAAGGGCTGAATGTCCATCGGAAAGCGTTGGACGGTATCCGCCAACGCTACATCAAGATTGTCCGCTGGGTGTCCAGCAAAAATTGCTTCCAGCTGCTGCTCCCATAAATCTAGGGTTTCTGGCGTTGTCATAGCAGATGCGGGGCCATCCACTAGTTCATCTGTACGGCGACACCAAGCATAAATTGCCCAAATAGCGGGACGCTTTTCCTTGCTCAGGAGCAAGGTACTGAGGTAAAACGTCGTGGAGTACTTGGCTATGAGGTGACGACAAAGGTTGTAGGACTCGTCCACAGAGACCAGCGTTTTCATGCGCGGGGGTGAATCAGGCAGTTGCAGCATTCGTTGCAGGCGGTCGGGTTGGCGTTTGCAGGTGGGAAGGATTTGCCACCTGGTTTTCTGCTTCAGCGATCGCCTGCGCTGTTAGCTTACCAGAAAGTACGGCACCTTCCATACTGGCTAAGTAGCGTTGCATGGTGTAATCCCCAGTCAGATAAAAGTTGGCGATAGGGGTAGTTTGTGAGGGACGGTACTGTTGACGACCGGGGGTCGCTTTGTACACTGAACGCGGCGTTTTCACCACATGATATTTCAGCAGTTTGGCTGAGTTTTCTCCCCCAAAGTGGTCGGGGAAGAGTTTTTTTAACTCTGCAATGGTGGCGTTAACAATCTCCTCATCTGATTTGGCGATCCAATCTTTTGCTGGAGCTAAAACTAATTCCAGCATAGAGCGATCGGGATTAGCATACTCACGGCAAGTATTGCTCATATCAGCATAAACGCTGAGGAGGGGCGATCGCGAAAATAATAGGTGATCGATTTGTGTAAGTTTCCGGTCAAACCACAGATGCAAGTTAATCACTGGTACGCCTTCCAAGCCTTCTAGCTTTTGGAAGAATTCCATTTGCTGCCAAGGTTCCGGAAGTATGACTTTTAAGGGGTCAACCGGCATAGCAGATACGTACAAGTCAGCCACGAACACTTCATCTGCTGCTCCATTTAATCCTCGCAGCAAAAATCCCTTCACTGTGCCATCAGGGTTCAGCAAAATTTCTTTCAAAGGGGCATTCAGCCTTACTTCGCCGCCGCGTTCGGCAACGTAATCTACTATAGGCTGACACAATCGCTCTGTTGGGGAACCGTCCAAGAATGCCATTTTCGAGCCACTTTTTTCTTGGAGGAAGCGATTGAGGGCTGTTAGCAAGATGGTAGCAGAAATTTCTTCCGGCCCAATAAAGTTCAAAGCTTTCGACATGGCGATGAAAACTTCTTTTTCGACTCGTGGAGGAATGTTTTGTTTTTTCAGCCATTCCGTCCAAGAGTATTTGTCCATTTCCTCGACATACTTCTGCCCTTGAATCATTGCCGGTAGTAACCCAATGCCAAAACGAATTTTTTCCGGCCATGTCAGCATGTCGTTGTTTCGCAGAATTGCTACTATACCATTCAATGGCGCAGGCAAATCTGGAAAATCAAAGCGGCTGTAGGTACCTGGTGCATTGGGCTGGTTGAAGATCATTGTGTGTTCTTTCCACTGCAATCGGTCTTCAATATCCAGTTCTTTGAATAGCTGCAATATATTGGGATATGCCCCAAAGAAGATGTGCAGACCTGTTTCGTACCAGTCTCCGTCTGAGTCTTTCCACGCCGCCACTTTGCCACCCAATACGTCCCGGCGTTCCAAGACAATGGGAGTGTGCCCTGCGTCTGTGAGATATTTCGCGCAGGAAAGTCCTGCTAGACCAGCACCAGCGATCGCTACTCGCATTTAAACCTACTGCTTTTCAATATTTCTTCATGTTTTGCCGTTCTCATTATACGTTGCAATCTGTTACATTTAGCAGTACTTACGCGATCGCTTCCGAGAAAAACTTCCGCGAGAGGGAATTTTACTACACATACATTAGGCAATGTGATGTTGCTGTTGATGCGAATATTTAAAATATGTGTATTTTTTTACTAGTTTTTACTGAATACATTTCAATAAAGAATTTTCTCTGAGGTCATGCTGCATCTGATAGTCTGTTGTAGCAAATTCTATTTGTAGGATTAAGCGGTCTTTATGTGTAGGAGGAATTCCTTTATGGAAACAAAACGGATCTTCCACAAATCCAAAACCAGCTTGACCGCAAATATTGACTAAAGATTCCACACCGTAATAATTAATAATATCTTTATCTATTTCTCGTTTACGCAATAAAGTATGGGAAATACTCTTTTTTTTGTGACTTCCACGAACACATACATGAGGCCCGCTTTGCTCATCCACATCAGTTAAATAAAAGAAAAATTTTACAAAGCGGTAATCGTCTATATCGTAGTGAAAAAATTGAGCGGCTTGACTTTGTTCGCGGTAGGATGTTTCGCCAGCAAAACTCCACCACATGAGATTCCCTTGGTGGACTGGTTGAGCATCTAAATATTTAGCAGCGATCGCTAATAATTTTGGGTCATTTTGCAGTTTTTTAATAGCTGGACAACACAAAGCTGTATTAAAATAGCTGCCTACAGTAAAGCGTTTACCAGACTGATTTTGAGCTTGTTCTTTTTGAGAATAATAGAAACCTAACTCTGGTTTACGATTGCCATAGCAAATTGTTGATTTAGCAAATTGGACTATTTCTTGTACGACATCTTCAGGCAGATTAATACCCAAACATAAACCTTCAGATTTGAGATTGCCAACAACTTCATCGACATTTACATCTTTAAAGTAAGAATTGCTTTCATTAATCAGTGATAAATATGAGTGATTAGAATGTTTTGAGAAAAACAACATAATTGCTCGCCCCGTCTTAAATCGAGCAACTTTACGCATTAATAGCCATTTAGGATTTTTAGTCAAGCCTTTGTAATTTTCATAACAATCCTCATAAAGTTTTGTAAAAAACTCTTCGAGGTATTTATTAAATGAATTTATCAACATAAGCCTCCTGAGATTGGGAAAGCAGGATGCGATCGCGCATATGCTTGTACTTGAGACTTACACCGTACTGCGTAAGTATAAACGCGTAGTTTATATCAAAACATCTTAGTTCGATTAGGTTATTCAGGCTACTTTGTTACAGTAAATTTACTGTTTCTTTTTATGAACGAGGATTTTTTTAAAGAATTACCGAAGGAATTAGAAATTAGAAAAGCCCTACCTCTATACTTTTGCAGTATTTTGAATAGAATCTTTATTTTTGCCGCAGTTTACAGAAAGACATTTCTCTGTAAAAAGCATATTAAGTTAATTACAATTACAAAGGTTAAGGCTGGAGGATAATACTAAATTCAGATTCGATGTATTGTTTGAGATTGCTGCAACAGGCTTGTAGTCAAGACGTTTAATCTAAAATCCAAAATTGGTATAAGAGCTATTTCCTCTAGTGGAAAATCCCAGTAGAATGCCACATAACCATAGGTAACGCATTATGTCAGTATCACAGGATCTAGAGCGCTTTGGACATCATCTGATTCTCGGTATTTCCGGCACTACATTAAGCGATGATGATAAACGCGCCCTCAGCGACTTAAAACCTGTTGGGGTAATCTTTTTTGCTAAGAATTTTCTAGATGGCACCCCTTATGAAGTTTGGGTGGAAAGTTTTAAGCAGCTAAACGACCAGATACGACAATACGCTGAACGTCAATCAATGTTCATGACTTTAGATCATGAAGGGGGGCGTGTTATTCGCACACCACTACCAATCACGCGATTCCCTTATGCTTTTTTATGGCGATCGCATTCACACGAAGTAGCAAAAGCAACAGCAAAAGAATTAAAATCACTAGGAATCAACTTATCTTGGGCACCTGTAGCAGATATTTTTTCCCATCCTGACAACCCTGTAATTGGGCCTCGCGCCTTTGGTAGCACTCCTGAAAGTGCTGCTCAAGGTGCTAGAGATTACTACTTAGGATTGCAAGAATCTGGTATTGTGGGATGCGCCAAGCACTTCCCCGGACATGGAGACACTAGTAAAGACTCTCACCTTGAGCTACCGATACTCAATCTGACTTTAGAAGAGCTGCAAATTCGCGAACTTATACCCTTCAAAACTTTAATTAAAGCGCAGATTCCTTTGATCATGACAGCTCACATCTTGTTTCCCAAAATAGATTCTGATTTGCCAGCAACGCTATCTAAGGCTATCCTCAAAAAAATTCTCCGGGAAGAATTGGGTTTTGAGGGAGTAGTTGTATCTGACGACCTGGATATGAAAGCTGTCTCAGATATGTTTACTGACAGTGGTACTGTAGCGCGTGCATTTGATGCTGGCTGCGATTTGTTTATTGTTTCGCGCAATATTAATTCCTCGTCTTTGGAACGTACTTATAAAATTGCTGAAGATTTTATAGATTCCTTAAAAAAGGGTAGCCTTGATGAATCAGTAGTGGATGCAGCTAAGCATAGAATCGAGAAACTCCTAGCGGTAACACCGCAATATCCAGTACATACCTTGGATAAAAATACATTAGAAGAACATGCTAAATTGGCGATCGCTTGTTCTTTTCATTAGTTTTACTCCTGGATGTAATGAGCGAAGATGTCTCGGTTGACAGCTATGTTATTTGTAGCGAAGTAAGAATTATGCGCGCAAACTAAATTGTACTTTAACCACTTTAGTGAGCAACCGATTGGGTCAATGTCTAACTTTTTCTCATCGATTTCAAACTTATCCGCCAACATACCACTAACAAGATCGCCCTTTGCATCCAGGTTAATCCATTTGTTTACGAGCGTAGGTCGAGCGCCATTTCTATTTTTTGAGCGTAAAAAGGCGTGTTCTACTGACCATATTCCCCCAAGATGTAAGGGTAAGGTAATTTAAAAACTTTTATTCCCTACTCCTCCAAAATGAGAGTTACGCTAAGATGCGCGGATTGGTATTCTACGCTCATCTCAGACTTGTGGCAGCTTCCTTTAATTCTTTCTATATCCCTCGACTGATTGATTCTTCCTGCACCGTCAACATAATAGCAGGTATAAAATAGCCAAGAGGAAAAACCGTGACAGAAGAATTAAACAAAGGCGACAAGGTGAAGTGGAATACGGCGCAAGGTGAAACTGCTGGAGAGGTGGAAAAAAAATTAACTTCACCCACAGATATTAAAGGGCATCATGTTGCTGCCTCAAAAGACAACCCAGAGTACTTGGTGAAAAGCGATAAAACTGGGAAAGAAGCCGCTCATCAACCTGATGCCCTGGAGAAGATTGAGGAGTAATGTAACGTTATGAGTAAAGATGTTAAATCAGTCATAGATGAGTTTCATTCCTCAGTCAACATGTCACCAAAAGAACTGGAATCTTGGTTGAAAACCGAGGAATCTCAATCTGTTGGACAAAAGAAAAGTGACGATGAATCAATCGGACACAAATCTGGTAAGCGCATCATCGATTTGTTGAAACAGAAAGAAGATGACTACACTGATGATGATTTGTCGCATATGAAAAAAGTCGTCAGTTACATTCATCGCCACTCAGCACAGCAACCTGAAGGTGATATCGAACATACGCGCTGGCGCTACTCCTTAATGAACTGGGGACACGATCCTTTAAAAAGTTAAGAATTAAGAGTTAAAAGTTAGAAGTTTAACTCATAACTCTTAACTCCTTACTCCTAACTATAATTCAGCCAAACCAGTGAGATGGTTCGTTACCTGGCTGAACCGTTTCACAAAGGTGATGGCTAATCCAATCTGACTTGTCTTGAAAAATGGCATAAATGCCTTGGTGAATCAAATTTTGTACATGTAGTTGCTGCTCTAAAGGACTACGAGGCAATTTGTAGTTGAGCAAGCACTCTTTGTCCAAGTTTTGCACCGCAACTTGTCCGTCAGATACAACGCTATAAAGGCAGGGAATTCGGGTGAGGACAAAAGCAATTAATTCTTGGCGTAAGTCAGGAATTGCAAAAGCTTGTTGATAAGGATGATATGGATATGTATCTAAAACGCTTTCAATCTCTCCCAACACTGTTTGCTGTGTTAAATTGACTACTGTTTTCATAAGTTTTTTTAACTCCTTTTTCATTGAATCAATGATTTGTGCAGAGAATAAACACTCTCGAGACAGCCTTTTTTGGCAACAATGAGAAGTGATTTAATTAACAAGATGATCCGACCCTGAACTTAACTTTTATCTTGGTAGAATATCAGACATCTGGCTCTGCTGATTTTGGTTGAAGTTTATACTGATTGACAGTATGACTGCTGAAAACAGCACTCAATAATTAGTAAAGCACTGATGTTTTATTTCTATAAATTTAATTATTTCAAATTTATGATTTTTTAGCAGAAAACTACACAAAACGCAGCATAAGTTATCAGGGATCAATTGAAGCATTAAATCAAACAACATTAACTCTGATAAGTTATTAAGTAAGGTAAAGCTCTATCGGTTGTTTACATTACTTATTAAGGTTACTGCTACTCCTTGCTATACCCTTTTGAGTTTTAAAGTATGCATCTTGTAAAACTACATCTTTTTTATATTTATTTAGTAAGTCACTATATTAGGCGACTTACTACACCGAGCAATCAGTCTAACGACAGATCCAATTATTAGGTGAAAAGTTTGAAAAAATTCATATTAGGTAGAAGTAGCTGGCGGAGGTGATTGTTAATTTCAGCAGACGCAGCCAGTCCAGAAAGCATTGCACCTTCTACGAGATTGCCACCACACCAATCACCACAACACGCTAAAGGCAGAGGAGTACTAGCAGATAAAACAGCTTCTTGCCAAGGATGACTAGGAAATGCATAACGCCAGCGATGTACTTGCATCCATTCTGGTGCCTCCAACCAAGGAAGTACTATCTGGGCTGCATGTTGCAACATTTCCTGTCCAACAAGTTCTAAATCTGCGGATTCTAGGTGAATTTGGGCAAAATTAGCACTACTTTGCAACACAAACACGGGTTGCTGAGGATGAGGACGCTTGCTACTATCCAAACCCATCCATCCGAGAACAGCATCATCTACAAAAGTTAGGGCTTTCCAGTGCGGGAGTGGCTGAGATGTGACATGATATCCAGCGATCGCACTAATACATGGGTAAAATTTTACAGAACTCAGTTTATCTAAAAACTCTTTGCCTAATAAACTTTCACCCAAAGGTGCTAACAGCATCAACGCTTGCGGTGCAGGAATCGCAAGGACTAAAGCTTGGGCAGTTAATTCTTCATTGCTAGATTCTAGAGTCAGCCGCCAACTATTTTCGGGAGTTGGGTTAATGGCTATGACACGCTGATTCAACAAGATATCCAAACCTGGGGCAAGAAATTTCGCGATCGCACTCATCCCCGCAGGTGCAACATAACGAGGTGCTGAGTTCTCGTTGAGTTCTAAGTTTGGTTGGAGTTCGTAAACTTTGTCTGTCCAGACTTCCAAAATATCGCGCGATCGCAACAACTCTACAAAATTTCCTAACAATTCACCCTTGGCCTTCAGGTAACATGTTCCATGGTCTGCCCATGTTCCATACAGGCGGCGTGTGGCAACTCGTCCCCCTAAACCACGAGACTTTTCCACAACTATCACCGAATATCCCGCTTGAGTTAACTGTTGAGCGCAGACTAAACCTGCCATACCGGCACCAATTACAGCAACATCGGTCATCAATTCATAGTCCTTGGTCAATAATCGGTAGTCAGTAGTCAATGTGGTCAGGGGTCAGTGGAAAAACAACTGACAACTGACAAACGACAAAATCACTACTAATGACTGCTGAAAGCTAATAGTAGAATAGGGTACAGGAAAGCTGTACGGAAGGGAGGAAGGGACATTGGATGAACTGAGGGCGGCGCTTGAGCTAGCAACCGAAGAAGAATTACAGGATTTAACAGCGATTCTATTTAGTCGTAAGTTTAATCCCCTAGACTATGTTCATACACCCGAACCTATCGAAGTACAAAGTAAAGACCGCAAAGCTTGGCTAGACGCTCTAGAAAATCGCTTTCGGTTTTTGGCAGCAGATGGGATGACAGTGTTGCGGGGACGCACAAATCAGGTAAGTTATCGGCAAGCATTAACTCAAGTTTGTAAATATTTGAAAATTCCCTATTCTAATCAACTGACAACTGTTGATTTAGAAGCAGAGGTATTTTTACATCTGTTAGGGCAAGTGTGGAAAAAATTACCGGAAAAAGAAAAGCAAAAATTAACTGCACGGGTACAGCGCCATCTGGTGAAATCAGAACTGAAACAACCACTACCACTTTTATTGCAGCGTGACCCTTTGGGATTAATTTTCAAAGGTGGTAGTGCGCTGGCTGTTACTTCTTTCGTCCAGCCAATTGTTCTCAAGCAAATCGCCCGTCAATTTGCTGTACACTTTGCGACTTATCAAGTAGCAAAGCAAGCGGCAATTACAGGCTCGGAAGCAGCGACAATACAGTTTAAAAACTATGTAGCATTACAAATGGCACGGCGGGGTATGACTGCAAGTGCAGCTCGTTATGGAGCAGTCCGCGGTATGTTTGCCTTCCTAGGCCCAGTAATGTGGACTTGGTTTTTTGCAGATTTAGGATGGAGAGCGATCGCCACTAACTATGGTCGGATCATCCCCACCATCTTTGCCTTAGCGCAAATTCGTTTGACTCGTTCGGAATGTTGGGAGCCAGCTTGAAGTTAGCTTTTTACCATCCCAATTCTGATTTACAAACACCTTGGAATTGCCTTCAAATTGGGCTGCTAATTTTTCCGTTGAGTCCGTTTTTGGGGGCTGTCGGTATAGGTTTTGCAGTATTGATCGCTTGGCTGCGAAGAAACCGCACAATAATCAGCCTCCCCCTCAATCGGGGATTTGCTCTTTTGAGTGTCTTACTCATAGTTTCCGCTGGGTTTGCCTATGGAAAAACAGAAGCTTTCCTCGGCTTATTTAATTTATACCCGTTCTTTTTAGTTTTTATTGGCTTAAGTGCTTTAATTCAAACAACCACCCAATTACGGCAGATAGCTTGGATTTTAGTTATAAGTTCAATGCCCTTATTAATTATGGGCTTCGGGCAGATGTTTTTGGGTTGGGCTTTCAAGTTACAGGTTTTGTGGATTGTTTTGGATTGGGCGATCGCACCTGGAGGAGATCCACCAAGGCGCATGGCTTCAATTTTCATGCACGCCAACACCTTTGCTGCTTATCTAGCAATCGTCTTCACCCTAGCTTTAGGCTTGTGGTTGGAACAATGGCGATGGGGTATTGGGGATTGGGTATTAGGGATTGGGAAGAGATTTTCCAAATCCCCAGTCCCCATCCTCTTTTTAACTGTGGCAGTAATTGCCAATTTTGTCGCCCTGATTTTAACGAATTCCCGCAATGGGTGGGCGATCGCTATAGTTGCCTGTTTGGCTTACGCACTTTACCAAGGTTGGCGCATCCTTGTGGGTAGTGTTGTTGGTGTCATCGCCAGCGTCCTTTTAGCTGCTTTTGCCCCCTCCCAAATTGCTCAAATTTTTCGCCAAGTCGTTCCTGCTTTCTTTTGGGCGCGGTTAAACGATGATATGTATCCAGATAGACCCGTTGCCTTAATGCGAAAAACCCAATGGGAGTTTGCCTGGTCTTTAACTCAGCAGCATCCTTGGACAGGTTGGGGCTTACGCAATTTCACAGCGCTTTACAAAGCACAAATGCACATTGACTTGGGTCATCCCCACAACTTGTTTTTGATGCTATCTGCTGAAACTGGTTTACCGATTACTTTATTATTTTTTAGCTTACTTGGTTGGGTCTTATTTGCAGGTATCCAACTTTTGCGAAAATCAAACTATATAGCTCCAGAAGATAGATTGATATTTTTTAGTTATCTTGTAGTCTTTGGAGAATGGTTGCTATTCAATACAGTAGATGTAACCTTATTTGATTTTCGTGTTAATACGCTTTCTTGGTTATTTTTATCTGCTATTTGTGGAGTAGTCTATCACTACCAACAACATGAAAAGTTTATAGCCGATCGCAATTAGCCTAGCAGTAATTTTGACTATCAGCACTATTGATACCATACCAATTACTTTCAGTGGTTACACTGGAGTCATTTAAAGGCTCCAATTAATAATATTACTATATTCACATTTGTGACTGTGAGTGTGGCTAATTGCAAATTAGCTACTGTTGCTGATAGTTGGGAAGGTGTAGGGACAACCCCTTTGGGTTTTCCTGCATGACGGGCATCTAAATATAGATGCCCTTTTATATTTCTATTTTTGTCAGTTAAGCACTATACAAATCCTATCTGATTTGTTGAAAGACCAAGATTCTCACTTCTCTAAAAAGTCGGGAATCTTGTTTTTCACGAATAATGATTTAGGACTGCTATTTTAGTTAAAAATTTAAATCAATTATCAAATTAGCGTTAAAGCGTCTAAAACTTACAAAAGCTATTAAATTGCAATAAAAAGCTGATTTTTTTATGATATGATAAGCGTTTGAATCAGTAGGTTTAGGATACTACATACTAAAAAGCCATATTTTTTTGATAGACACCCTCTTACAGTATGAGCAATCTGTAAAATGAGTGTGTCAGTAATAAAATAAATGCTGCCCTAGTAGCTAAACCCTATGTTCACAACAACTGATTTTCTTCAATATACCCAGTGGTCGGGCATTGCCACCTTGGTATTTGCTGCTTTAGCAGTCCTAGCTTTTATTCTCAAATGGGGCATCCGCTTTCGATTGGTAGGTACTACTGGCTTTATGCTAGTGCTGACTGGTGGGTTATTTGCACTCTCCTTGGTTCCTTTAAGTCGCACTGTAATTCCAGGAGCAGTGAAATATACTTTAGTTTATGACACTGGATCGACACAAACTGTAATTGCCACATCGCCTAAGATTTCACCCTCGCAATTAGAGGCAACTCTGCGTCAAGCAGCTAATAATCTATATTCTTATGGTCGCTTAGGTTCGCGGGGAGACAACTATCTGACAATTCGCGCCCGTACTCTTATACACCCAGAACAAGGTGTTTCTGTACCAGTTTACCTGGGTCAGATTAAACGCACACTAGCTACGCGTGAAGATCCACAGATGTCAGTTGAGATTTACCCAGAAAAATTTGCTCAATTGCCAAAACCTACTGCTTAATGGCAATAGTTAGAGGGTAGAAGGCAGGAGGTGAAGCAGTCGCAGTCTTGGATGCTATTTCCTCTACTTGGGGAGCCACTCCGTTGCGGGGGTTTCCCCCGTTGTAGGCGGAACGCCTTCCCGCAGGGTAGGAAGTGGCGTGAAACCCCAAGATCGGAGTGGCTCCGCTTTGCGTCGTTAGCGCAGCGAAGCGCGAGTCCTCAAGCGTCACCCGAAGGGCAGAAGGCAAGAGCAGTTATTATTTTTTTCTCATTTCCCTCATTTTCCCCTGCTATCCTGCTCACCTTACTGTATCGTGTTGTATACATCACTTTGCGATCGCTTATTCCTGCTTGCATAAGTTAGTATTTATTCTGTCTAGGAAGCTTTTTTGACAACTTATCTTCCTTCACTTATTAAGTATATTCCTATAGGGTGAAAATCAGTCATCTGTTATCAGGATGACATAAGATTTTTTGTATTTCACTATACAATATTTATTATTTTTAGATTAAGATATTATTTACCAATTTCACTTAAGAAAAATTTAATTCAGTGTGCAGGTAATGGGTTATGGATATTATCAGTGGTCAAATGACCACTGATAAATGGTCAATTCCTAATTCCTTTTACTGAGTATCTCAGAGTGGTATTGTTAGTGAAATATACGGTTGTTCAATACTTTGATAATTCGGGATTTGAGTCTAATGAGCCTTGTTAGAGTCAAGGTACACAGGCAAACTACTCGAAACAGTTGCCAAAAAGCTTGGTTTATTTCACTAACCAGCTAAAACCTAGTAGTGTCCGATAAATTGCTGGAAGTAGCAACTTGCCCAAGCGATCGCCATCCTGAAGTCAGAATGGAAACAAGAATCCCTCGCGATAAGTCCAATTTGATTAAGAATTATCAAGTTTTGGCAAACTAGTTTATATGCATACTCAATTATTTTCTACTCAAACTTTGTCTACTCAAACCTCTAGTTCGTTATTTACACTCGCGGTTGCCCCAGCAAAAGTCATCCGTGGTTCTGGTGTGTTGCCAGGGGCAGCAGCAGAAATTGCTCGTTTGGGAAGTCGTCCCTTGATTGTGGCAGGTAAGCACACTCTTACCACTGCCCAACAAAGTCTGCAACCAATTTTAGAAGGGCAACAGTTATATACTGCCCAAGCTTCTTATGGGGCGGATTGCTGTGAAGCTAGCCTGAAATCTTTAAAAAAGGCTGCCAAGGAACATAAAGCCGATGCGATTATCGGTGTTGGTGGCGGCAAAGCATTGGATACAGCAAAATTAGTCGCTCATCAGTTGCAGTTGCCAGTAGTGACAATTCCTACCTCAGCAGCTACCTGTGCGGCTTGGAGCGCCCTATCAAATGTATATTCTGAGGAGGGTGCATTTCTCTATGATGTAGCGCTATCTCGCTGTCCCGATTTGTTAATACTTGACTACGACTTGATTCAAACCGCACCACAACGTACATTAGTGGCAGGAATTGGGGATGCGATCGCCAAGTGGTATGAAGCCTCAGTTAGTAGCGGACATTTGCAGCAAACTCTAATTATTGCCGCCGTGCAACAAGCACGAGTTCTGCGAGATATTTTATTGCAAAAGTCAGCCGCCGCCTTAGAAAAACCAGGTAGTGAGGTTTGGCAAGAAGTCGTAGATGCCACAGTTTTATTAGCTGGGGTAATTGGGGGACTAGGCGGGGCACAGTGCCGCACTGTTGCTGCCCATGCCGTACATAATGGTTTAACTCATGTTTCTGGACACGGCAGTATCCACGGTGAAAAAGTTGCCTACGGTATCTTAGTGCAACTGCGTTTAGAAGAAACGATCCAAGGCAATCAATTAGCAGCAACTGCACGGCAACAACTGTTGAAGTTCTACGCAGAGATTGGATTGCCGCAAAAATTAGCTGATTTAGGATTGGGCAACATCACACTTAGCGATTTGCAAACAGCCGCTGAAATTGCCATAGCTCCCAATTCGGACATTCATCGACTACCATTTAAAGTCGCACTCGAACAGTTAATGGCAGCGATGGTTTCTACTACCGCACCAACAGATAGTAGAGACGCGATTAATCGCGTCTTGACAAAGGGAATAAGTGACGAGGTTGAGGAATGAGTTTGGATTGGATTGTCCCAGCAGAACGCATACAGAAACTGCCACCTTATGTATTTGCCCGTTTGGACGAACTTAAGGCTAAGGCACGGGAACAAGGACTAGATTTAATTGACTTGGGCATGGGAAACCCTGATGGTGCAACACCACAACCAGTGGTGGAAGCAGCGATCGCCGCTTTGCAAAATCCCGCCAATCACGGTTATCCTCCCTTTGAGGGGACTGCTAGTTTCCGTCGTGCTATTACTAATTGGTATCGCCGCCGTTATGATGTTGTTCTCGATCCCGATAGTGAAGCCTTACCACTACTCGGTTCTAAAGAAGGATTAACTCATCTGGCGATCGCTTATATTAACCCTGGTGATGTAGTTCTCGTACCTTCTCCCGCTTACCCTGCCCATTTTCGCGGTCCAGTCATTGCTGGGGGGAAAGTTCATAGCTTGATTCTCAAACCAGAGAATGACTGGTTAATTGATTTATCTGCCATTTCTGACGAGGTTGCCGAACAAGCCAAAATTCTCTATTTCAACTATCCTAGCAATCCGACTGCCGCCACCGCCCCCCGCGAATTCTTTGAAGAAATCGTCGCCTTCGCCCGCAAATATGAAATTCTGCTGGTGCATGACTTGTGTTACGCCGAGTTAGCTTTTGATGGTTATCAACCAACTAGCTTGTTAGAAATTCCTGGTGCGAAAGAAATTGGTGTGGAATTTCACACTTTATCTAAAACCTACAATATGGCTGGTTGGCGCGTGGGTTTTGTGGTAGGTAACCGCCATGTAATTCAAGGTCTGCGGACACTAAAAACCAACTTGGATTATGGCATTTTTGCCGCTCTCCAAACAGCAGCAGAAACAGCTTTGCAACTGCCGGATATTTATTTGCATGAGGTGCAACAACGCTATTGTACCCGCCGTGATTTCCTGATTCAAGGGTTAGGAGAGTTGGGTTGGGATGTCCCGAAAACCAAAGCAACGATGTATCTCTGGGTAAAGTGTCCTGTTGGTATAGGTTCAACCGATTTTGCCTTGAATGTATTGCAGCAAACAGGTGTTGTCGTTACTCCAGGTAATGCCTTTGGGGTTGCAGGTGAGGGATATGTGAGGATAAGTTTAATTGCAGACTGCGATCGCTTGGGTGAAGCTTTGCATCGCTTCAAGCAAGCTGGTATCCGCTATCAGCCTGAAGTTCTTGTCTCCGCTTCAGAATAGAGATAGCATCCCCTAATGAAATACACCCAACTCAAAGGAGTCAGGACAATTATATATTCTGGCTCCTAACTCCTGAATGCCCAATCAAAGGCGTATTGCACTCGACTGATATGAGAATTGCTATAGTTACCAAATAAAATATCAGTTCCTTGTAGATAACCTCTGACTGACTCTAGTCACCATTGCTCCTGAAAGCGGGGCAGTCTGTAGTTAGAGAAATTAGTATCAGCAATAATATCCTCAATAGGTTTGACAGTGATGACATCTGAAAAAATTTGCTCCCCTCCTAATGGTGCAGGTTCCGGCACAGCAAATGGAATTGGTTCAGGCTCAGTGGATGGGATAGCAGCATCTGATGGTTGCAATTGCCCAAAGCGGATGAAGACTCCAATACCAATACCTAGACAAAAGCAGCCACTAATAAAACCCAATGACAGTAGTTGCAGCACCCTTTGATTTGCCATTGTTATACTCCTCACACAATGGCATTAGTTTATCCCAAAAATTGTTTTTCTCGGTATATGCTAAATAATCAGCACATCATCTTTTCATGATGGCTGACTTCAGAGTTAATCCAACTCTCGCCGTCCTTCCAAGGCTCTGGCCAGGGTCACTTCGTCAGCGTATTCTAAATCACCACCTACAGGCAAACCAAAGGCGATTCGTGTCACCTTGGTAAATGGTTTCAGTAGTTGCCCAACATAGAGTGTCGTTGTCTCCCCTTCCACACTCGGACTAATTGCTAAAATCACTTCTTGAGGTTGTTGTTGACTCACCCGCCGCACTAAAGATTGGATAGTTAACTGTTCTGGTCCAATGCCATCAATAGGGGAAATTACTCCACCCAAGACGTGATACTTACCTTTAAACTCGCGAGTTTTTTCGAGCGCAATCACATCACGAGAATCTGCTACTACACAAATAGTGTTGTTATCACGGTTGACATTGCGGCAAATTTCACAAACAGGCTCAGAAGATAAGTGAAAGCAAACAGAACACAAGCCTACCTGTTTTTTTGCCTCAATTAACGCTTGTGCCAAAGCCTCTACTTCTGTTTCTGGTCGCTTCAAAATATGCAAAGCTAGTCGCTGGGCTGTTTTGGGGCCTACTCCTGGCAGCCGTTGCAACTGTTCAATTAACCGTGCTAAAGGACGTGCGTAAACCGTAGTTTTGTCTCCAGTATCTTATTACCATCACTATGATGACATTCTCAGGCGATTTTGTATTGGTGATTTACCTTATGAAAGTTCAAGCACACTTCAAGCACACAGTGTTTCAATATGAGCAGTAATGAATATAATCTACAAGTCAAAAAACGCCCTCCGGAAACGGGGGCGTTTTTTTATTCAGCTAAGACTTATTGAATTAGCCGTTGATTGCAGGAGCAGTCAGAGCAACAGGAGCAACTTCGCCAGCAGCCAAGTCGAGGGGGAAGTTATGAGCGTTACGCTCGTGCATTACTTCCATACCCAG
>NZ_JAVRBR020000130.1:0-56852 GCF_034531165.2 Dendronalium sp. ChiSLP03b
GTTTTTTAGGTGCTTCTGCAAAATCTTTTAATGTGATAAACAAGGGAACTCTGTTTGCTTGAAATCTCCCTTCAATACACTGCATTGCTAGATATTTTAAAAAAGTGGTTTTTCCTGCTCCTGGTTTACCTAAAACCATCAACTTACTATAACGCTGTACAACCTCTAATCCTGAGACTCGTTTCTGTTTTACTCTGCTAAGTCCAAGTCGCTCAAAGTTATCATGGTCACAGCCTTGCATTAGTTCCGCAACTTTTAGCCGTCTTCGTCCTGTTATTGCCTCCAGAATATTGACATTTGTGTAAATACCTTGTTTTCCTGTTAACTCAATTGGCTTAGGCATATCTAATACCCTCATGGTTCCGCACTTTTTTTTGATATAAGGTTTGATTTATTTGCGGATTTCTTGCACTAAAGTATCAATAGAATCATCTATACCATCTGTAGTTAAATGGCCAGAGGGTTTTTGCTGTGAGTATCTTTTGCTCAGATACTCCCGTAAGCGGCTTTCTTTAACAGGGCCATTACCAGTGATACAAAATTTTTTGTAAATACCTGTGAGGCAAGTGCTGAGGTTACTTTCAGAAATGTTTAATTCTTGAACTACGTTGACTCGACTCTTACTAAGACCGAATATTTCCAGAAAGACTTGTTTCTCTCGGTGCGACAATTCACTGTATTGCTCCAGTTGCTTAAGAAAGTCCTCTGGTATAGACATTGACCACTCCCACAATTACTTATAAGCCAGTGTAGCCAAAGTTTTTATCAAATTGTGGAGTTAAATCAGTGTAAGTCAGGCTAAGTCAAGGTAAGTCAGATAAATAACTACAAAAAAAAATTGCGACATTGAACTCAGTCAAGCTACTGAGGAAATCGCAATGCTAGAAATACTAATCCCTTTAGTTATAAATAAGTCAGTTGAAGTTGTTGTTGGAATACTGCTAGAAAAGTTTTGTAAATGGATAATGAGTGATGCCAATATCAAGTGCGGCAGCAACTTTCTGAAAATGCAGATTCTTGTACTTTATCTTGATTGGGTTTTACGAAAAACACCACTAAAATCTCTACTAGAAGAATCACAGGAAAGATAATAGAGATAATAAAGCGATCGCACCCACAAATCAAATGCGATCGCTACCCTTTATTTGCATATATTCAATGATTTATATGCAAGACTAAAAGCTTCAGCCCAAACCCAATAACCTTTCTAAGAATTACGAATTATTATCAATCTTCTGTAGCGTCATTTGAATTTTCAAGCTTATTTAGTGCATCCGAAATTGCTTGCCTGATAAATTCTGGATAGTTATCTAGATTTTTTAATTTTTCCAGCATAGATGGGGGAAGTCTGAGAGTTATTTTTGCGGTTAATGCTTCTTCCCTATCAGTGGTGAATTGATGCTTTTTTAAATAAGGTTTTTCTTCGTAATTAGGCATAAAAAATTCTGATATAGATATAAATACTATATCGCATGAAGTCGTGCGATAATTTAATTGGCAGCTAGCCGACCCTAGCAAGTTGAGATAGCTGCCAAACCCAATTAGAAAATTAGGCACTTCTATGTTTACACGTTCTGAACTTGAAAGCAAAACCCTTAAAGAATTGAAAGACTTAGCTGCACGATACGGAATCAAGTCGATAGGGAATCCAGGGTATAAAACAAGCTGGATTACTCCGTTATTGGCTTTTCCAATGCAAGCTATTCAGCAGTTCCAAGACCATAAAAGAGGCTTACGAAATCCTAGTTGGAGAAGTTCTGAAGCACTTGGCACAATTCTTTATGAAATAGGAGAACCCACTGATGAACAAGCCGCGCTAATTCGAGCAACCCTAGAAGGTAAGTTACTTCCACTCCCAGAACGCTACGACCAAACTAGACTGCTAAATCTTCACAAGACTAAGCAATTGATTCAAGAAGCAATTGACACGCTTAATAAATAGCATCTAAACCATAACAGCTACTGTACTCCTCTCCTGTGAGAGGGGTTCTTTCTATGAAGTGCCTTCCTAATGCCATCATGCTACCATTACCAATAAATTCTTATGGGAGGTCAATCAATGGCTATCCTTAATCCGCTAAACATACCCGATGATTTATACGAACAGCTGCAACAATTAGCTAAAGCTGAAAATAACTCAATTGATGCTCAAGTTATTACAATCTTGCAGAACGCTGTGCAGGCAAAAATGCAGCCAACGGATGACGAAAGACGAAAAAATGTCCCAAAACTTCTAGAGGAAATTAGTCGCCGTCGCCGTCGCTTGAATCCAGCAGACTTTGGCTTACCTGATAGTACTGAACTAATTCGAGAAGACCGCGACAGATGACAAACGCATCAGCTTGGCTTACGGAATTTCCGCCTATGATGCCTCTTATGTTGCGCTTTCACAGCAAGTTGGTGCTGCTTTGCTGACTCTCAACGGCAAACTGATGAAAGCTCTAGCAGCTTCGTCTTATAATGTTGTTTCGTTTAATGACTTCGAGGTTCCACCGTTGCATTCAATATAATAGCGGTTCCCCAACTGCAAACTATTCTTCTACTACTTCCACCAAGTCTTCAATCATCACATCCAAGGCGCGGGCCATCTTCAAGATTGAAGTAAAATCTACCATTGCCAGCCCTGGCGCTCTTGCATATGCCCTAACTGAACTGTAGGCAACTCCCGAACGGTCAGCTACATCTTTCAGCGTCCAACCCTTCTCATCGGCGAATTCTCGAATTCTTAGCTTAATCAGCCCCATTAATCTATTGACAAACGATTGAATTCTATCGTTCAATATATTGAATTATATAAAACGATCGCCCCCCGGCCTGCAAAACTGAAAGGCGATCGCATCATACACAATACATATCCCGTAAAACGGATAGCGTCTTCACCTGTATGCATTGACAGGGCAGAAATCTACCCGATTCACTGGCATTTTTATGGTATCATCACTCAAAGTAAAAACGCTTGTCATCCGCGAATCAAAAATTGTTTACAAATCGTTAACTCGCCATCAACTCGCGCGATTTGTGACAGAAGAAGCAATTTGCTTGATGTACAAAATTAGCTTTGAAGATATTTACACAGTGGAATGCTGGCGGTATGTAGTTTACGTCCACGCCAAAGGTGTAAGCAAGTTTGTCAGCTACGCAGATTTTCCACCAATTGTAGGAGTGCAACCACCTGCTGAAATAGACTTTATCAAATGGCGTAAGCGCTGGCGATCGCAACATGACCATGCCTGCAAAAAACAAGCACCCCAGTGGTGGACAGAATTTTTGACTCAGGAATTTCGGCGAGCTACTTCAGATTCTGAGTTGTATAGTTGGGGCAAATTAATCGAGTTAATTAAATTTGCTTTTCATGAAGATACTTTACAGAAACTCCAAAATAGCTATTAACAGGAAAAATCGCTGCTCTGTGTTTAATAGTAGCCTTATCAAAGTGAATGAAAAATCTGCTTTCATCTCCACTATTGGCTTATGATTTTACTTGGTGTCTTAGTGGTCAATAAAATTTATTTTTCAACCACAAAGACACAAAGAAAATTAAATATAGCTATTCAGCTGCTTTGTTGCTGGCTCGATTAGCACGCGCCTCGGCTGAAGCCATTACTTCGTCCATATTCTCTAGCACTTCACCAGGGAAGTTTTCCAAAACCCTAGTAGAAAGAGCAACTCGACCTTTACCTTCATCCAAATCAATAATTACAGCTTTAATTATTTGACCAACTTGAAAGACTTTTTCTAGAGAATCAATGAATTTTTGGCTGACTTGCTTGATGTGCAACAAAGCACTAATACCATCCAAATCGACAAACACGCCAAAAGGTTTGATGCCAGTAACTTTGCCTTCTACTAACTGACCTAGTTCTAACAAGTTGAAGTTACTAGAACGAGTTGCCAAGCGCTGGGAAAGTATGAGTTTATTGGTGTTGCGATTAATTTCCAAAAAGCCAACGTTGAGAGTTTGACCTTTGAGTGCTTCTAAGTTATCGCGTTCAGCCAAGTGCGATCGCGGAATAAATCCTCGCAAAGAAAGAATATCGACAGTGACACCACCTTTATTTACACCCGTAACCCGTACTTGCACATTCTGAGCATTTTCCTGCATTTGCGCCAGCCTATCCCAGATGTGCTGAATTTCTAGTTGCCGTCGTGAAAGAGTAACTTGGCCCTCGGCATCTTGATCTCGAATGATCAAAAATTCCAGTTCCTCTTGCAATGGCAGCACCTCTGATAAATCGGTAACAGTTCTCAAAGAAGCCTCATCGCGGGGAAGAAAAGCCGACGACTTGCCACCAATATCGACATAAGCTCCATCATGGTCAAGTTGGAAAACTTTGCCATGTACAACCTGTCCTTTTTGAAACTGGTAGTCGTGTTTTTCTAGTGCTTTGGCAAAATCGTCCATTGTAAAAGACGAATTGGCTGTTTGAGAAAGTTTCGATTCGGAGTTCATGACAATTGAAGATAAATTGTTATTTGAGCTGATGCTACTGTTGTCAGTTGTCAGTTGTCAGTTGTCAATTGTTTTCCACTAATGACTGACTAAAGACAACCTAAACGAGAAGTATGCAACGGCTACATGGGTTTTCAGATTAGTTGACCAAAGAGTTGTTGCACTTGCTGCCAAGCATCGGTTGCTGCTCTAGGATTATAGCTGGCGCGATGGTTACAGAAAAATCCGTGGTCAGCTCCATCGTAGCGAAACACACGATGCGGAATGTTATATTTTTCTAACCCTGCTTCAATCTCATCTATCTGTTCAGCAGAAATACTGCCATCTTCTGTACCAAAGAAAGCATAAAGTGTGCCTTTGATTTCTGGAGTGCGAGTAACAGTAGGAGCGCCACCTCCAAATGTGCGCGTAGTAATTCCAGCACCGTAGAAGCAAGCAGCAGCTTTGATATCTGATAATGTGGCAGCAAGATATGCTACATGACCACCAAAACAAAAGCCAATGCAACCAAAGCCATCTTTTTTTACTTGAGGCAGGCTTTTGAGGTAGTCAATTGCTGATTGAATATCGCTTAATAACTCTGATGCTTTTGTTTGCATCGCATAGCCTCTACCAGTTTCAATATCTTGGGGAGTGTAGCCAGTTTCAAAACCAGGGGCTTGACGTTGGAAAAGTGCAGGTGCGATCGCTACATACCCTTCTTGAGCAATCCGTTCTGTAACTTCCCGAATGTGAACGTTGACACCAAAAATCTCTTGCAACACTACAATTCCTGGATACGAGCCAGATTCTTGGGGTTGCGCTAGATAAGCCGCTACTTGAAAATTATCTTGCGTTCGCGTAGCGTCTGGTAGAGAAAGTTTAACCGTTGTGGTTTCTATTGCCCGTGTCATGATATTTTTTACCAGTGCTGTTTAACTAGCCGTGTAATTATTTGATATAACTATGCCAGTATGTCTAAGCTATTTCCAATCAAATTATCAATTAGTAAAAGTGACTGCATTAGTAATTTACCTGAGAAAAAATGCATTTTAAGTAAAATATCTGACAGGCAATGTATGCAGCCGAGCGCCAAAGGAGTGCTGAGTAAAGACGCGATTAATCGCGTCTTTACAAGGGTGAGGAGTGCTGAGTAGGAAAGCAGCACTCAAAACTCAGGACTCAGCGCTCAGCACTTATTATTCAGGAGGTTTGGTGATGATTCAATTCCGTATTCAGCCAGACAGTGAAATTCCCGCATCAGCCCAGCTGTTTAATCAAATCCGCTTTGCGATCGCTTCTCGGCAATATCCACCTGGTTACAAATTGCCAAGCACACGAGCGTTGGCAATGCAAACTGGATTACACCGTAATACCATTAGTAAAGTTTACCGCCAGTTGGAAGACGATGGATTTGTAGAAAGTCTGGCTGGTTCGGGAATTTATGTCCGCGCCCAAGGCCACGAAGGTGGTGGCAGGCTGCAATCGCCAATTCTCAAACAACATCCCGACGCAGATAAAGTTGTCCAGCAAGCACTTGACGAACTGCTCTCCCAAGGCTGCTCGCTGAATCAAGCCAGGGAGCTATTTTTAGCAGAAATTGACTGGCGTTTGCGTTGTAGCGCCCAAGTGTTGGTTGCTGTGCCATCCCATGACATGGGTGCTGGTGAATTAATGGTGTATGAGTTAGAACAGGCTCTAAAAATACCGATCCAATTGGTAGCTATGGAAGAATTAGCAGCCGTGCTAGATAAAACGAACTCTGCTACGGTGGTCACAAGTCGGTATTTCATTCATGATGTAGAAGCGATCGCAGCTCCGAAAGCTGTACGTGTAATTCCTCTAGATATCTATGACTACACTAAAGAACTCACCCTACTAAAAACTCTACCAAAAGAAAATTGTGTGGGCATAGTTAGCCTGAGTTCTGGAATTGTCCGCGCTGCTGAAGTCATTCTTCACGGTTTACGTGGTGATGAACTACTGGTAATGACTTCGCAACCAAAAGATGCTTACAAACTTCAGGCGCTCGTCAAGCGAGCTGAGGTAATTATCAGCGACCAAGCCAGTTTTCCGGCGGTGCAAGCCGCTGTACAAGCATCTATGGAAGATATTATTCGCCCACCCAAACTGATTAAGGTGGAAAATTACATCGGCACCAACTCAATTAACTTGTTAAAACGAGAACTAGGTTTAGGTTAACCCAAAGGTAGAGAGGAGAAAGATACAGATAGGAGGAGAATGACATAGAAAGATGCACTTAATATAAATGTCATAAAATTATGATTGTGGAAATGCACCCCTACATTGGTCTGGTGGAAGCAATCAAGCAACGTCGTGCTGCTCGATCTTTCAGTGGCGATCGCATTCCCGAAGCGATTTTACAAGAAATTCTCGAACTAGGAATCCAAGCACCATCAGGCTTTAACCTCCAGCCTTGGCGATTTATTGTCGTTAGGGAGCAAGAAAATAAAGATAAACTCCAAGCTTGCGCTTTTAACCAGCGTCAAGTCGGTGAAGTGCCAGTAGTGTTGATTTGTTGTGGCGATCGGCGTGTAACCCAGATGGAATATATCACTTCTGTCATCCATCTAGGGGAAGATGTTGGCATTATGACTGATAGCTACGCAAATTACATGCGTTCTAGCATTCCCGAATTTTTTGCCAATCATCCCAGTTTTGAGACAATAGAAGCTTGGACTAACCGCCACGCCATGTTAGCGGTAGCGTACATGATGATTGTGGCGAAAAGCTTTGGTGTTGATAGCTGTCCGATGGAAGGATTTGACAGCGCTCAAGTAAAAGAAGCATTCCAAATTCCTGAAGAAGTGGATATTTGTTGTTTACTAGCACTTGGCTATGCTCAGGAACCTTTCAAGCAATACGGCGGACGCTTCCCCGTCGACCGAGTTTGCTTTAATGAAAGCTACAGCGAACCTTTCAAATTCAGTTAACCCACTTGCAATTCTGGTGTGGGAATTTGCAAAAACTTTCGCACCCGGCGTAGGTAAGTTGGTGCATCTTCCAACATTGGGAAATGGGCTGTATTGGGAATAACGACAAACTCAACTTTGTCGCTCAGGGCTGCTGCTTGACGACCCATCTGGGCTGGAATAATTTTGTCATATTCCCCTGATATCATCAAAGTTGGCACTGTCAGCTTGGCAAACTCTTGTGGCATGACTTCAGATTGTGCTTTGCTAACGGAAGTAAAAATTGTACCCAAAGCTGCATCATAATCTGCTTCGAGAAAATCTTGCAAAAATGCCTGACGCTCCGAAGTTGGTATGGGACTGTGCAAAAATCTCGCCATAAACATCCGGTCAACAAATGGGATTTTTCCTAACCATTTGGGACGGAATTTAACTACATAGCCTCCGAATTTATGAAAGGCTGTAAAGGATTTTTCATCATATTCAAAAACACCGCTACAAGTTAAAATTCCTCTTTCGACTCTTTGAGGATAGCGGTTAAAAAACATAGTGGCTACAGAAGCACCCATGGAGTGGGCATTGATAAAGACACGCTGGAGGTGCAACTCATCTAACAAAGCTGCCAAGTCCTCAGCATACTCCTCCATTTCATAGGTTAACTCTCGGATTGCCACTGATTCTTCTTGAGGAGCCACTGCGTTGCCGGGGTTCCCCAGGTTGAAGCAAGTGGCGTGTGACTGGGACTCAACAACAGATTCGCTAGCTTGGGCAATAGTTGGCTTGCCACTAGAACGCCCAAATCCTCGCATATCGTAGAGTAAACAATCAAATCGATCTAATAAAGCTTCAGCAGTGCTTCTCCAATACCTAGCCGAACCAGCCCAACCATGGATGAAAACCATCACTGGCTTAACCAAAGAACTAGATGGTTCTTTCACCCACTCGTAGTAATGCTTAATGCCACGAACGTTAATAAAAGACATGTTTGAAAGTTAGGAGTAGAGACGCGATTAATCGCGTCTCTACAATAGTTAGGAGTTTTGAATGTTGAATTAGGAGTTTAGAATTAATTCTACACTCCTAACTTTACTCAGCACTCAGCACTTAACCTTATGCTGATTCTGGCTTCGGTAGAGAAGATGGATGTACAAGCAGTTCAGCTGTTGAGCGTTTTTCGACCATCTCCCGCGTAACTGTACAGCGAGTCACATCCTTACGGGATGGTAACTCGTACATGACTTCCAACATCAGTTCTTCCACAATGCCTCGCAGTGCCCTCGCGCCAGTTTTACGGCGGTAGGCTTCTTGCGCGATCGCTTTCAAGGCTTCTGGTTTAAAGTCTAATTGGACGTTATCCATCTTCAGCAGTTTTTGATACTGCTTCACCAAGGCGCTGCGTGGTTGGGTGAGAATCGCCATCAGCGCTTCTTCATCCAGTGGATCTACCACTGCTACCATTGGCACCCGCCCAATAAATTCAGGAATCATGCCAAATTTCACCAAGTCATCCGGTTCTAGATAGCGGAGAGTATCAGCAGTTCGCTTCTCTTTCGACTGCCCTTCTCCCGGCTGGACAAAACCTATTGACTTTTTGCCTGCTCTCTGCTCTACTACCTTCTCTAAGCCTACGAAAGCACCCCCACAGACAAAGAGAATATTGCTGGTATCAATCTGGATGCAGTCTTGATAAGGATGCTTTCGTCCTCCCTGAGGTGGTACGTTAGCGACTGTTCCTTCTAACATTTTCAGCAACGCTTGCTGCACGCCTTCGCCGGAGACATCGCGTGTAATTGAGGGATTTTCACTCTTGCGGGCAATCTTGTCAATTTCGTCGATGTAGATAATGCCGCGTTGTGCTTCCTCTACATCCAAATCTGCCACTTGCAACAGTCGCAGCAAGATATTTTCGACATCTTCTCCTACATACCCAGCTTCTGTCAGCGTGGTGGCATCAGCTACAGCAAAGGGTACATCCAGGATTTTGGCCAAGGTTTGCGCTAACAGAGTTTTGCCACAGCCTGTCGGTCCAATTAACAGAATATTGGACTTTTGCAGTTCTACCGAATCATCTGCTCCGCCTTTACCATTGCCTTTGGATTGAAGGATTGCCAGTCGCTTGTAGTGATTGTAAACCGCAACTGATAGCACCTTCTTAGCTTCGTCTTGACCGATGACATGTTCGTCTAGGTACTTCTTAATCTCTCTGGGTTTTGGTATTTGATTAAAAGAGAGACTGGAAGAGCGGGCACGGCGTTTTTGTGGCGGTTCTGACTTGGGTGCTGGTTGCGAAGCCGCACCATTTGTGTCGAGTAACTCCTCATCTAGTATTTCATTACACAAGTCTACGCATTCATCGCAGATGTAGACTCCCGGCCCTGCGATCAATTTACGCACCTGTTCTTGAGACTTGCCACAAAACGAACATTTTAAATGGGAGTCGTACTTAGACATACCGGCCTCTTATTTCAGAATGGTGACGTTTTCCCCTGCAGTGGGAAGATTTTGTCTGGAGATGACTTGATCTATCAAGCCGTAGTTTTTAGCCTCTTCTGCCGACATAAAAAAGTCGCGCTCGGTATCTGCTTCGATTCTTTCTAGAGGTTGACCAGTATGATTAGCCAGTAACTGATTCAACTTAGCTTTAATGTAAAGAATCTCCCTTGCTTGAATTTCGATGTCAATGGCTTGACCTTGAGCGCCACCCAACGGTTGGTGAATCATGATCCGGGAATCGGGTAGAGACATACGCTTACCCGCAGTTCCTGCTGTCAGTAAAAATGCCCCCATGCTCGCGGCTAATCCAAAACATATGGTAACTACATCGGGACGGATTTGCTGAATTGTATCATAGATTGCCATCCCTGCGTAGACGGAGCCGCCAGGAGAATTGATGTACAGTTGAATATCCTTTTCTGAGTCTTCAGCATCTAGAAATAGCAACTGAGCAACAATAGAATTGGCAACAGCATCATCTATGGGCGTTCCCAAAAATATAATCCGCTCTCGCAGTAGGCGGGAGTAGATGTCGAAAGCTCTTTCTCCCATACCAGACTGTTCTACCACCATCGGCACGATGTTGCTAGAGCCACTCATGTGGGAGTAAATTCCAATTCGACTTGAATTGTTAATAGGGTAATTTCCCGACTGCGATGTAAGCATACAAGAACATTTGAGAATAAAATAGGACAGAGTTTTAGCAGCTAGTGCCGCCTTTTTCAAGGATACGACTTCTATTTGGGGTATGTGTTAACCATTATGCCTCATCTATAATTCTTCTCGTGTAACACAGTATCAAGCTAAGGCGGTGATATATGCCGCAATTTATTGAAGATTGCGTAAATATTCCGCCTCCAGCGATGCTTAATGCTGAGTAAACATTTGTAATACTCATGACTCAGCACCGATCGTCAAGAACTTTTTACTGTTGGACTATTCATTGTCCTTCTGTTGATTCTGTAGTAGCTGCGGTGCTTTGTTCCTCAGTCTGAGGTTCAGTTGTCTGAGACTGTGCGAGTTCAACTTCTGTTTCCTCGGTAGCACTCAAAGATTCTGTTTCGGGTGCTGCGCTTAAAGAACCTTCGGGTACAAGTTCAATTGATGAGTGTTCTAAAAGCCAATCAATGATTTTTTCAGTTAACAGTTCGTTTTCCACCACTGAGTGCAGTCTATCTTCGTCTATGTCTTGATCTGGATACTGCTGCAACAGTTCTGTGACTCTAGCTTGGATTTCTTCGGGTGTCACTTCGATGGACTCGCGTTTGCTGACTTCCCGCAATCCCAAGGATCTTTTCAGGCGTTCGATCGCCTCACCGCGCGATCGCTCTCGTAACTGAGGAATAATATCTTGAGTAAACAACTTTTTGACATCTAATCCTTGTTGAGAAAGCCGGACTGCTGTTTGTGTCAGCATTGCGTCTACTTCTTGTTCAATCAATGTTTGTGGCAAGTCAACTTCCACATGCTTGAGCAATTCCGCTAACAAAGCCTCCTGCTGATTGTTTTTGGTTTTTTCCTCAGCTTCTTTTTGATATCGCTCTTCCAAAGACCCACGCAACTCATCCAAGGTGTTGAAGTCGCTAACTTCCTGAGCGAAGTCATCATTTAATTCTGGTAGCTCTTTTTCCTTCAGTTCTTTGAGCGTCACTGTGAACAGCGCTGGTTTTCCAGCCAGTTCTTCGTTGGCATAGGGATCTGGGAACTGAGCCGAAATTTCTTTGGTTTCTCCAGGATTCATCCCGATCATCCCAGAGACAAAACCGGGAATAAACTTATCTTCCTGCAATTCCACCTGAAAATCAGTTGCTTCACCTCCAGGAATTGGTGTAGGTTCGGCTGTTTCATCCTCACCCTCAGCTTTGGTGATTACACCTTTAAAATCAACTACAGCCACATCACCAATTTGAGCTGCACGTCCTTCTACAGGAATCAAGGTGGCCATTTCTTGACGTTCCTTATCTAGGACGTTCTCCACCTGAGTCGGGTCGTACTTGATTTCCTCTGCTTTGGCTTGCAGACCCGTGTACTGTACTAAGTTAACTTCTGGCTCCACATCGACAGCAGCAGCAAAGGTCAAAGGTTTCCCAGGTTCATAATTATTAATCAATTCCTCAAACGAAGTGCGCAATTGCGGTTGACCAATTGCCTGGATAGCTTCTTGTTTGACTGCTTTCTCGATACCATCTTGAATTAATTCTTCCAGCGCTGCTGCCTTGATGCGAGTTACGCCTAGGCGCTGTAGTAATATTTGCCGGGGTACCTTGCCTTTACGAAACCCAGGAATATTTGTAGTACTTGTTAAGTTTCTAATTACCTGTTCGTAAGTTTGCTTAGTAATGTCCGGCGTAATCTCTATTTCCAGGCCAATTTGGCTGGCGGGAAGTTTCTCCTGGGTGACTTTCATGCTTAGTTTCTATTTTCTGGTATTTTTAACTCCAAGTACACACAAGACGCGATTTACCGCTTTTGTGGGTTGATGTCTCTTGGCGAGGATAAGAGTTATCCACAAGGCATGTCATGGAATCCAAACAATGGATCGATGCCCTTCAGTAGAGATCCAGTGTACTGCCAATGGCAAAAGACTGGAAACTTTACCGGAATAACTTAACCCATTTAAAGAGACTGGGTACTGGGAACAAGGAGAAATCATTTTAGAATTCTCTCCTCTGCTCCACGCCACTTACTCTGTGCTGGGAAACCCATCCATCCTTTGGCTTCAGCAGTTCCCCAGACGCTCTAGGACTCGCGCTTCGCTGCACTAATGGCAGTTCTTCTACTTGGGGAGACCCGCTCACAAGACTGGCTCTCCAAGTAGAGCAAGTGGCATCAGGCGACTGCGAACTCGAAGGGGGGTTCCCACGGAAGTTCCTACCTTTCTCCTAAGGTCGCCGCGGCGCTTAGCTTGCTTCACCGCAGTGGCTGCCCTGCTCTCTAATTCCCAGTCCTTAGTCGCCAATCACTAATCAAAGTGGACTTGTGACTCAGAGGGCTAACACCGTGATATCCTGGTTATCAACTAGTTCTTACTCCAATACTTTTTTATAGTTGAGTCTGTCTTGTGTGACTCATCTAAAGCTATTGCTTTACCGTATAGCCTTGTTTTCTGCCGTGCTAGTTTAATTCCATCTGGATCATAGTATATTTATCGTCTTACTAACCCACTTGAGAGGCATAATGTTGCTTTACCTCAAAAGTTGAAGACTTGTACCAAGGTTGAGTGTAGATGCTTCAGTTCTCCACTGAACTATTGTATGATGTATATAATTTTTTAAATGTGTAGTAGATTTAAACAGTAATTATTGTAAATTCCAATAGCACTTAACTGATTTTAGCTAAAAAATAAATGTATCCTTTGAATAAGGTTCGACTATAGTTAAAAAAACTTTATTTGAATTCTACTATTGTCATTTAAATAAATAAGGATAAGTTGTAAATTGTTCTAAAAAATCGCACATAACCTCTTAAAGGAGGAAGCCAGATTGACGAAATCTTATCGTGTAGCTATTTTGGGAGCGACTGGTGCTGTCGGCACAGAGTTGCTGGAATTATTGGAGCAACGTAATTTTCCGGTTTCGGATTTGAAACTGTTAGCCTCAGAGAGAAGTGTAGGACGGACACTGCAATTTAAAGGAGAAAATCTGCCAATAGATTCAGTGAGCGATCGCGCCTTTGAAAACGTAGATTTAGTGCTAGCTAGTGCAGGTAGTTCCACATCGAAAACTTGGGCCGCAGTTGCAGTAGAAAAAGGTGCAGTAGTAGTTGATAATTCCAGCGCTTTTCGGATGAACCCGGAAATACCTTTAGTGGTTCCAGAGGTAAATCCCCAAGCTGCTGCTAATCACAAAGGTATTATTGCTAATCCCAACTGCACAACAATTTTGATGGCAGTGGCAGTTTGGCCCTTGCATCAAGTAAGACCAGTACAACGTATTGTGGCTTCAACCTATCAATCTGCTAGTGGTGCTGGTGCTAAAGCAATGGCAGAAGTAAAAACTCAAGCCAGTGCCATATTAGAAGGACGCTCACCAGTCGCTGAAGTATTACCTTACCCGTTGGCGTTTAATTTATTTCCTCATAACTCGCCCTTGAATGATTTAGGGTACTGTGAGGAAGAAATGAAAATGGTCAACGAAACCCAAAAAATCTTTGGAACGCAAGAGATTAGAATTACTGCAACTTGTGTACGGGTTCCCGTACTCCGTGCCCATTCAGAAGCAATTAATCTAGAATTTGAGGAACCTTTCAGTTCAGATGAAGCAAGAGTTATTCTCAGTAGTTCCCCAGGGGTTAAATTGGTAGAAGATTGGGGAAGCAATCATTTTCCTATGCCTATTGAAGCTACAGGTCGAGATGAAGTTTTAGTGGGTAGGATTCGTCAAGATATTTCCCATCCTCACGGTTTGGAACTGTGGCTTTGTGGTGACCAAATCCGTAAAGGCGCAGCGCTAAATGCAGTACAAATTGCTGAGTTACTAGCAGATAAAAATCTACTTAGGCCTGCAACGACATACGTTTCAATATAGTACAGGCGCAAGGCCTTGCGACTGTACAGTAGTCAGTGGTCAGACACAAAGAACTGATAAATAATAACTGACATATGTGCAAATTACGCTTGAAAGCAATTGGCGAATAGGTTATTACAATAAAAAACCACCAAGGTCGATAAAACAGTTTGGGTAATCAGGAGTGAAAAGAGGGTGGGAGAATTTGGCAGAGTTTTAACCGCTATGATTACGCCGTTTAAAATAGACGGTAGTGTCAACTATGATGTAGCGGCAGAACTGGCAGAACATCTAGCTAACAACGGCACAGATACATTGGTGGTGTGTGGTACAACAGGGGAATCCCCCACCCTCAGTTGGGACGAGGAATACCAGTTGTTTGTGGAAGTATTGCAGACCGTGGCAGGCAAAGCCAAGGTAATAGCAGGATGTGGTTCTAATTCCACAAAAGAAGCGATCGCTGCAACCCAAAAAGCAGCTAAAATAGGAGTGCATGGTTCTTTACAAGTCGTTCCTTATTACAACAAACCTCCGCAAGCAGGTCTTTACCAACACTTTCAGGCGATAGCGCAGGCTTGTCCCGATCTACCGTTGTTGTTATACAATATCCCCGGACGTACTGGTCAAAACCTCAGTCCCGAAACAGTTGCCCGGTTAGCTGAAATTAACAATATTGTTGGCATAAAAGAAGCTAGTGGAAATTTAGACCAAGCGAGTGAGATTCGCCGCTTGACACCAAAAGAATTTCACATTTACGCTGGAGATGATTCTTTAACTTTGCCCTTGTTAGCGATTGGAGCAAAGGGTGTAGTAAGTGTGGCTTCTCATCTGGTAGGAAATCAACTACAGCAGATGATTCAAGCTTTTAGTGCGGGAAAAATTGAAGTTGCCAGTGAGATTCATCTCCAACTCTTCCCGTTATTTAAAGCCTTATTTTTAACTACAAATCCCATTCCAGTAAAACAAGCTTTAAAACTTCAAGGTTGGGAGGTTGGTTCAACTCGTTTGCCACTATGTGAAGCTGAGTCGGAAGTAAGTCATAAGTTAGAGGCGGTGCTGGAAAAACTTGGTTTAATCTAGGCAGCAATTTGTTGAATTACTAACTTCTGGTTGTTTAATGATGCATATAGAGAAAGGGCATAATTGTGACAATTCTGCACTCTGAAAGTCTGTGCTACAAACAGTATAAATATACAATCAATACTTCAGTGTAAAATCACTTTTATTGAACAAATAATTGAACATCTGAATTAAAATTTGGCTGCTTTCAAGATAGAAAGTCGGTATTGTCTTTCATAAAAGAACGCTAACTTTCAATTTATTAACACTAAACAAAACAACAATCTAAGGAGAAAATGGCTAAAAACGAAGCTAATTCCGCCCTTAAAATTATTCCTTTGGGCGGTTTACATGAAATTGGTAAAAATACCTGTGTTTTTGAATACGATGATGAAATTGTCTTATTAGATGCAGGGTTAGCCTTTCCCACAGAGGCAATGCATGGGGTAAATATTGTCCTGCCAGATACGACTTATTTGCGAGAAAATCATCACAAAATTAAAGGCATGATCGTTACCCACGGTCATGAAGATCACATCGGTGGTATTGCTTTTCACCTAAAGCAATTTGAAATCCCTGTGATTTACGGGCCAAGACTAGCAATGGCAATGCTAGAGGGTAAATTGGAAGAGGCAGGAGTGCGCGATCGCACAGAATTAAGAACAGTTCTTCCCCGCGATGTCGTGCGAATTGGCAAATCTTTTTTTGTAGAATATATCCGCAACACTCACTCTATTGCCGATAGCTTTACTGTTGCTATTCATACTCCTCTGGGTGTGGTGATTCACACGGGAGACTTTAAAATTGACCATACTCCAGTAGATGGAGAAAGGTTTGATCTGCAACGACTAGCAGAACACGGCGAACAAGGCGTACTTTGCTTATTGAGTGATTCTACTAATTCAGAAGTACCAGGATTCACACCTTCGGAACGTTCCGTTTATCCCAACCTTGATCGAGTATTTAGTCAAGCTACTGGACGACTGTTCGTGACTACATTTGCTTCCAGCGTGCATCGCATCAACATGATTTTGGATCTGGCGAAGAAGCACAATCGTGTAGTGACGGTTGTCGGGCGTTCCATGTTGAATTTAATTGCTCATGCCCGCAATCTAGGTTACATCAAGTGTGAAGATAATTTGCTGCAACCGTTGCACGCAGTCCGTAACCTGCCTGAAGAAAATGTGCTGATTCTCACTACAGGTTCACAGGGTGAGCCGATGTCAGCAATGACTCGGATTGCCAACAAAGAACACCCCCACATCAAAATCCGCCAAGGAGATACAGTAGTATTTTCCGCCAATCCAATTCCCGGAAACACGATTGCTGTAGTCAACACTATCGATAAATTGATGATTCAGGGGGCAAAAGTAGTCTATGGTCGAGACAAAGGAATTCACGTCTCAGGTCACGGCTGTCAAGAAGACCAAAAGTTGATGATTGCCTTAACTCGACCTAAGTTCTTTGTGCCATTTCACGGCGAACATCGGATGCTGGTGAAGCACGCAGAAACGGCTCAAAGTATGGGCATCCCCGCAGAAAATATGATCGTCATTCAGAATGGTGATGTTGTAGAACTGACTGAAGATGCCATCCGTGTTGCTGGCAAAGTGCCATCTGGTATCGAACTGGTGGATACTACTAGTTCTGGGATGGTGAGTGCCAAAGTTTTGCAAGAAAGGCAACGTATGGCCGAAGAAGGCATTGTCACCATCGCTGCTGCCATCGATTGGAGTGGCAAACTGATGGCCAAGCCAGAAATTCATCTGCGGGGTGTAGTTACAAGTGTAGAGCGATCGCTGCTGCAAAAATGGGTACAACAGCGGATTGAAGAAATTCTCAGCGTTCGCTGGTCAGAATTTGCTTCTTTGGAAGGCGAACAACCAGAAGTAGACTGGGGTGGATTGCAAGAAACTTTAGAGCGGGAATTACAACGCTCCATTCGCCGAGAATTGCAATGTCAACCATCTGTGACTTTGTTAATGCAAATTCCGGACGAACCGCCTGTAAAAGTTGCCGATGGTAGAAGACGGCGACCTAGGACTACTGCTCAAGTAGCATCATAAGTAATTCAAGATAAATGCCTCACGCACAGACGCAAAGAAAATCTTTGCGTCTGTGCGTTTTTGCGTGATTTGATGCCCTAACGGGACTTAAACATTTTTTGGAAAGAAACTAGGCAAAACGATGTCAAAGTCTCTTTGTATATACATTTGACTTGTTTTTCTGGGTATTTTTTGTCTAAGTCCCACTATTTAATACTTTGAAAAGCGATCGCTTTCAATGAATGAAAAGATAAACTAGAAGTAAAGTACACAAGGTCAATGGCAACCCAAAGCGCAGATGTTCCAAAAAGCTGAGCTTGTAACCTAAATCAGCAGCAGCTTCCACAACTATCAAGTTAGCAACTGAACCAAACAAAGTTAGATTACCTGCCAAAGTCGATCCGGCCGCCAGCAATAGCCAGTATTGGGTATCTTCTCTAGGAATCAGGGGATGTAATAAGAGTACAGCTGGTACATTAGAAATAAGGTTAGATAAGACAACCGTTACACCCAAAAAACTCGCAGTAGAGTTGACAGCATGGGTAAATGGCTGTAGTAAATTCAACTTCTGTGTAACTTTTGTGAGAATAAACAGTCCTGAAAACATTACCAGCAGATTCCAATCTACCTTTTTGAGAATGCGTTGAGGTTTAATCCGCCGAGTGATTAGCAACAAGCTAGCAGCAACTAGGGCAGACTCTGCTAAAGGCAAGCCGACCGCAAAAGCAATTAGCAGTCCAATGGTGATTACTAAACTTTTATAAAATAACGGTTTGAAAATGCGTTCTTTACCAGTAGGTAATTGCTGGCAAGGTCGAGTTGCGCGTACATCTGGGTAAAGTAGCCACAGCAGTCCCACCTGAACAACCAAGCCCAGTAGGGCAATTGGAGCCAACTGCCGCAAAAAATCTAGGTAGGGAATATTAGAAAACGAACCAATCAGGATGTTTTGAGGATTACCGCTCAAAGTTGCTACCGAGCCTATATTAGTCGCACCAGCGATCGCTAGCAAATAGGGAATCGGATTTAAACCTAAAGTTTGAGTCAAGCTCAAGATCAAGGGTGTAAAAATCAGCGCCAGCGTGTCATTGAGAAAAAAGGCGCTAAGGATACCACTGGCAAAGGTTAGAACAATTAACAAGCCTAGAGGACTACGAGTAAAACTCAACAGCACCAATAGCGATCGCCGAAAAAATCCTGCATAGGATAAATTAGTATTAACTACCATCATGCTCAACAAAAACACGATGGTGTTAGCATCAATAGCTTGCCATGCTTCCTGTAAATTTAGAACACCCAGAGCAATTAAAAATGCAGATCCGACCAAGGCAATAGTGGCGCGGTTCATGCGTAACCCAGGAATGTAACCTAATGCTAACCCCAGGTAAGTTAGCCCCAAAACACTATAGGTTGCAAATTGAAGAATCACTTTCTTTACCGAACTATTGCCAGGAGCGGGGTCAGATTATCAACAGCCCAGCTTCTAAGGCATTCAACTGTCAGCAAAGTTATTTTAATCTCTGGTACTTGTACTTACCAAAAATTTTGGCAAGAAGTGGCTTTGTTAAGTTTTGTGAATTATAATCGAAAATCCGTCCAACGATAGATGTCTTTATTAAAATTTAAACTGTGTCAAGTTATGAACAAGATCGTATTATTACGCTACCGATCCTAGGGAAATTGCGATTAACTTGACGTAGTAATAATTTAGGTTCTGACTTAAGTGGCTGTTTTGAATCCATATTATATCTCAGTCAGGACACGATTCTTCCGAGAAAGGTCGTTGCCACGTCGTATGTATTCATCAGCAAGGTGAATACCCTCAATAACACAGAGGCTTAATCATGAAGGTATTCGATAATACCACAAAAAAGATTTTTCTTGCAAGCTGGGTTTCGATCAATCAAGCAGAAACTAGCAACACCCATCTAGCCCAGTTGCATAGTCCAGTTTCCAAGACTTACTGTGACATTCTCCAACCCCTGCGGCGGCGGGTAGAAAGCATTCAAGTTCGCGATCGCCAACTAGCTCACCGCTTGTGTAAACTGATTCCTGCTCAATGTCCTTTTGAGCGCGATATCAAATTATTCGGGAAAACCCTGTTTCACATTCCACCCATGTGTAAAATCAACCCCTTATATGAAGAAGTGGTTGGTTTACGTTTTAGAGCGCTTTGCTATCTAGCCGATGAATGCGGCGAAGATGTATCGCGATACTGCTAATTCAAGAGTCAATAGTCAAAAGTCCAGAGTCAATAGCAGTTTCTTTTGACTCTGGACTTTTGATTATATTTTAATTTTTAATTTTTCTTGCCTGCCATTTTTGAATTGCTTCTTGAGCATCTTCGTAAACGGCTGTCACCTCTGGGACTAAAGCAGCGGTTGCAATGGCTGCCGTCAGGTTTCCTTGGTCAGCACGGCTCTTAGCTATATCCAGAATTTTTTCGCTCCAGTTCCTAATCGATTTCTGTGCCATATCGAAGCCTGGTTGACCTTGTGGTACTCTCTTGGCTACTTCGATAGCACGATTATAAGTAGATGCTTGTCCTGGCTCAATTAAGCGATTAGCAGCATCTAAAAGAGTTCTGTTACCTAGGTACTGCTTGGCCTCTAACCGCCACTGATTAACTGCTGCTTGTGCTTTGGGATAAAGGGCTTCGTCTTTAGCGATTAATTGAGCAGCGGCAATGGCATTAGCATACTGTCTCTGTTTAGCACGACCTTCTGCCAAATCTAAAATCATCCGGCTCCAAATCTTAATATTTTCCTGAGCTTGTTCGTAAAGCGGTTCACCTGGTTTAATTTTCCGAGCAGTGGCGATCGCTAACCTCAAATCGCTAGCTTGAGTTCGTTTGAGGGACTTTTTCGCTAGGTCTAGCACTGCTTGGTTCCGCTTTTTTGACTCAGAATTAGAAGCTATTTGGGCGCTGGATTGGTTTTTTGGTGGAATTAGTGAAGGTGTCTCTGATATGGAGCGGACATCTGAGGCAGTATTCGGCGATCCTGGCGATATCTGTCTAGCTTTGAGCAATCTTGCTCGATCGCGGAGAACAACTACAGAAATGAAAGCTACTACCAGGATTGTGCCTCCACCCCAAAATAAAAACTGTTTCCACAATGCCGTGTTTTCCTTATTTGCAGGCAAGCGAGTGATATGAGGCTGTGGAACATTTGGGAGAAACCTGCCTCCTACTTCCTGGGATGGTACGACTGGTTGGGATGGCTGGTTAAAATACTGCTGTTGTTCCTCAAACTTTCCCCTCTCTGAGGTAAATGAGGATTTTGCCTGCTGGGAACTAGCACCTAGGGTAGTTTCTACCGATTCTCCCCACATGCCCAATTTTTGTGATTTGGCTGAAGTTATCGGGGATTTTTCTTCGAGGGAGGGAGCTGCAAGGGCAACAGCAAAGGTTTCCTGTGGAAAAATAATTGGTTCTACTTCAGCGGGTTCTATTGTGCCGGGGACTTCTAGACGATTGCTTTGTATTCCGACATCAGGCAAAATATTTTGCTCACCAGCTGGCATAACCGTTACAGGGTTTTGTATGGGCCGCCAATAATGTTGACACAATTCTGGGGTAAGAATGCTGAGGTAGTTTTCTAGCTCCACCAAGCTGCTACCATTACCAGAACGCAAAGCTTCTAACAAGGCTGCGGTAAAGAATCCGTGACCTAGCTCGCTACTTTCACGGGAGAATTGGTCTGGTTGGCAAGAAATAATTGTTGCAAGTTGTAGTTCTTCGGCTAGTTCTATGGTTTCTTGCCCAGCAGGAGCATCCGCTTGAGCGCCAGAAGCGCGGTTAATATCCAACAGCAGTAATACGTTAAGTTCAGCTAATTGCAGACTTTGCATTAGCGATCGCACTTCTATGCCAGTCTCCTGCGCTAATTCAGGATTGCCTTCCACTGGCATCAAGTAATCTTGACCGTCGTAGTTAACTCCATAACCGCTAAAGAATAACCATAGATGGTCTTGAGGTTGCCAACACGTTGCTGTCAAATCCTCAAGTAACAAAAGAATATTTTCCTTCGTGGGATATGTAGATCTATCCCCAATTGGCGGCGAAGTGTCTGTCATCAATAGACAGCGTTGGGGTGCAAAACCTGCTTCATGAACCAAAAACTCACTTAGCACCTCGGCATCTGCTTGAGCGCAACGCAAAGGTTGAAATAACTGATATTGATTAATGCCAATAGCGATCGCCCAGTAATTTGCCATCCCGCTCTTTGTCGGTTGTTATGTGTTTGCCTAAAATTGCGGTTGGCTTTGCTGAAAAAACAAAGCTAACCTATGTCTTATAGTCTAGGAGATTCTCATTGAACCATTTGTTTTAAGTATTTAAAATTACGTTGGATTTATCGGAAAATACACACACTAAATTCAAATTACAGTTCATCAATAAGGAGCTATAAAGCTATGACCAAGAGCGTTACTCACCTACTATCATCGATCGTTTCTTTTTCAGTTATTAGCCAAATTGCCAAGAAGATCCGGATATTTCCATTAATGGTTTTAATTTTCTCCACAATGCCCATATGGCTTGTGGCAGAAACGATCGCACCCCAGATTGTGCGAGCTTATACAGCCAGAGTTGACCTGACTATTGACCGATTGCCAGATGAAAACTACGAAACCATACTCAGAAGAGCGGAAGCGACTGCCAGAGCCGCTGCTCAACGTAGCTTCGACCAAGATATCTTAGTCACAGATGCTTCAGTTATTGTATCCGTACAAAATTATGGCGCGATCGCACCAGTTTTAGCTTTAGAAGTCAGTCGCCAACAATGGCGCACACGACCCGATGCTCAACGTTGGGCAACTTACTTCAAAACTGCGCGATCGCTACTAATGTTTGACATAGTTCAGCCAAATCAAGCAGCGATCGCTATTCCAGCACCTCCACAACCTGCTAATTCAGTTCCTGTTAATGAGCCAGCAAAAGCGCCATCTCCTGCTAATCAGCCAGCAAAAGCACCATCTCCTGCTAATCAGCCAGCAAAGTAGAGGGTAGGGAAATGAGGAAGACGCGGGGAAAGAACTCTCCGTGTTCGGCAGTGATGATCGTTCGCTCTTAGCGTCTCACGCCACTTGCTCCACTTGGGGAAACCCCAAGACCGCAGTGGCTCCCCTTGGGAGAAGACTCGCGCTTCGCTGTGCTATCGCAACCGACGGGAAGCGGAGCCACTGCGTTGGGCGGCTCTGCCGACTTGAAGCAAGTGGCATCCAGGACTGCGACTGCCTCACCGCGCCCCCGTGTCCTCTTCGCCCAATATTTTGGCTTGGTAGAGTTGATGGCTTAGAATAAAAAGGTTGTCAAGAATTGCGATATCCGCTATCATGGCTGTTCCAAAGAAGAAAACATCCAAATCCAAACGAGATAAACGTCGAGCTACCTGGAGACATAAAGCCGTTGTTGAAGCTCAGAAAGCTATCTCCCTAGGCAAATCGATTTTGACGGGGCGTTCTACATTTGTCTATCCAACTGCTGAAGAAGAGGAAGAAGAATAATTCCTCATCGATAAGAGCTAGTTCCCAAAAGCTAATTTGGTCTATAAGAAGTTGGTAATGAGTAATTGTTCTCAATTACCATTACCTTGTACTTATGACTGATGAGTCAACAATCATATAAATAGTAAAGTATCCGGAGATATGGGCTATTTGGTGTTCAGTAAAAGGATAAAAATTATCCTTTGCCTACGCCTTATTCCCTACTCCCGATTTTTAAAATATTATGCCAGGTAAATTTTTTCAACAACCAAACCAGGAAGAAAGCCAACGCGTCCCCCCCGGTCAACATTTAGCTAAAGGCTTCCCTGTATTAACCTACGGTGCAACACCCCAAGTCAGCACAGAAGATTGGGAATTTCGAGTTTGGGGTTTGGCTAAACCCATTGTCTTGACTTGGTCAGACTTTATGGCACTACCTCACCATGAATTCACAGCAGACTTTCACTGTGTAACGCGCTGGTCGAAGTTGGATGTCAAGTGGACAGGTATTAAGGTAGTAGATTTTATGGGTTTGATTGAGGTAGATCCCCAAGCAGTCCATGTTATGGAACACTGCTACGGTGGTTACACCACTAATATTTCAATGGAAGATTTTGTACGGGAAGAAAATTTCTTTGCCTTTCAATTATTTGGTGAACCTTTACCAGCAGAACACGGTGGTCCAATGCGGCTAGTTATACCTCACCTCTATGCTTGGAAAAGTGCCAAGTGGATCAATAGTTTAGAGTTTCTTAATCGGGAGGAACTTGGTTTTTGGGAGCGTAATGGCTACCACCGCCGTGGTGAACCTTGGGCAGAGGAGCGTTACAGCAGTGCTTTTGGGTTTTAAGAGTTAAGAGTATAGATATAGTAATCTCAATAAAATCAGACCTTTTGCCAGAGATTTGCAAAAGGTCTATGGAGTTTTCAGGAAAACAAAAATATTTATTATTAATTTTTTTATTAATACGGTAGAGATTTAGCTAGAAGCGTCAGCGAAACTTGTCACAGGTATTACTATTTCCCGTGGATTCTCTAACTGCTCCTTTATACTCTTGTCAGCAAAATGTTTGTCCATAATCGCGGGGACTTGTGCAGCGCCAATACGGCTGTAGCGGGTTTTGTCTGGCATTACTAAGTTGGGGCCAGCTTTGCAGTTTTTCATGCAACCAGTACCTTTAATGGTAACTTGGTCTTCTAAACCGCGATCGCTTAAACTGGCTTCCAAAGCTTGACAAACTGCTTTACCACCGCGTTTCATACAATCAGACTTCTGACACACCAAAATCGTTGCTTTAGTCTTAGGTGTTTTTGCTTTAACCTTATCAACTGCTGGCGGTTCCTGGACTGCGGTAATAGTCGGAACTCTCTCCATCTCGCTGCGTGCTGCCATCACACGCTCAGCTTTGAATGTGAATTCGCCCTTTTTGAGGTCATGCTTTTTTTGACCAACAACTTGTAACCAAGTACCTGGTGCCAATCTCCAGTCAAAAGTAGCCCTTAAATGTTTAGCGAGTTTAACGTAGCATTCACCTTCAGAAGTCCCTAATAACAAGCCTTTTAGCTTATAACCATCTTTAATAACAAAATCGATAAATCTGCCTTCAAGGCAAAACTCTGATATTTCCCTGCTGTAGTATGCACTCATATTGTTTAACCCATTTTTAACTAAAGGTAAGCTCAAGACATTAACTTAAGATGTGCCGAACACTCGCCCATCACAACCGTTCGTCACGATGCCAACTATGTTCAAGAGTCCAAATTAGGTCTTGACGAGAGGCAGTAAATCGCTGCATCACGTACCAAAGTTGAACAGCTGCCGTGGCATTGCCAATTTCAACTCTCAATGGCTGGTTAGTCTCACACCAACAAGGAATATCTAGCTCCTGTAAGCGTTGATAGACTTGCCAGCGGTCTAACCAATTAACTTCAACAACGTGCTTGTTTTCTACTTCTGAACTAAACGATTTCAAGAAACTAGCCCTCAAAGTGCGATCGAATTGCAGTAACTACCTTGCTTTTACTCCCTGATGTTTGTCTTTCTTAGGAGTGCAGCTTCTTTAATCTAAAGATAACTTAAGTGCAAACAATTCTCAATTAGTTTACCAAAGAATATAAAAATTTTGCAACAATTTCCTGCTGCAAGCAGATAAGGCAGATAAGAGAACAAGGAGAATTAAGGGAGCAGGGGAAGCTGGGAGAACTGGGGAAGACACAGGGATAAGGAGATAAAGTAGAATTTCTTCCTCATCTCCCTCATCTCCCTCATCTCCCTCATCCCCTCATGAGGTGTATTTGCTTTTAAGGAAATATTTTCATGACTAGTAGTAGCCATGCATTCAAAAAAGGATGTTAGATCATCCTACCAAAAAGGAAATTTTGCACTTTTAGCGACAAAAATTTCAAGATTTTGTGATAATGTTTGGGCTTGCTTTTATTTTTTAAATGTTAATATATAGAGACTAAGCAGTTAAAAACTATAACTGTTGAAAAGCGAGGAGAACAATGGCTGATACGCAAACTTTGGTACAAAATTTTGGTCAAGTCTATGACAATCCTGTATTACTGGATCGCAGTGTAACCGCTCCAGTTACCGAAGGATTTAACGTTGTTTTAGCTAGTTTTCAGGCACTGTACTTACAGTACCAAAAACATCATTTTGTAGTTGAAGGTGCAGAGTTTTATTCACTGCATGAGTTTTTTAACGAAAGCTACAACGAAGTTCAAGACCATGTCCATGAAATTGGCGAACGCTTGAACGGGCTAGGTGGTGTGCCAGCTGCTAGCTTCAGCAAATTAGCAGAATTAACCTGTTTTGAGCAAGAACCCGATGGTGCATTTTCCGCCCGCAAGATGGTAGAAAACGACCTAGCAGCAGAACAAGCCATCATCAATGTTATTCGCCGTCAAGCCGCTCAGGCAGAAAGTTTGGGCGATCGCGGTACGCGTTATCTGTACGAAAAAATTCTGTTAAAGACTGAAGAACGGGCTTATCATTTGGCTCACTTCCTAGCCAAAGACAGTTTAACCCTAGGGTTTGTCCAACCTGCTCAAAACTAATACGCTCATAATCTAGATTGGTGTACTCTAGACTGAAGAAAAAGTTCGTAGCATTAGGTCTTAAAAAAATATAAAGAATGGCAGAGAGCAGTATAATCTCTCTGCCATTTTTAATTTAAGTATATAAAAAAACATAATATGTAATATGTAATACTAAATATTTGTCAACAATAATTAGTATTTAGCTTATTAGGAACTATTTTTATTTAAACAATTCTGTTCGTTGTTAACAGTTCATGATATTTACCTAAAAAATTCATAATTATTCCAAGAGTCATTAGTTTAATTGAAAAAAATTGCAAAACACTCAAAAATTCTTTTCTGAGAATTTCTTAAACTTAAGCATCCATAAAAGAAGAGACAATGAGATAAGTCATTAGTCATTAGTCATTAGTCATTAGTCAGTGGTCAGAAGGCAATAGGTAAGAGTAGTTATTATTTTTCCCTTGTCTTCCCTACTCCCCCATCACCGCGTCCCCGCGTCTCTTGTCCTTCTTTCATGACTAGCGGTGAACCTTGTTTCATCGGGACTGCCTTCCGCCTCCTGCCTTACGAGCAAACTTAGAAAACTTGATAATAAAAAACATAACCAGGGGGAAAGAACCTTAAAATAATCAGGATTTGTATTCTCCTACTCCATCTCCATCCCAACGACTATGCCCCGCCGTCAAGACCTCCGAAAGATATTGCTGTTAGGATCTGGCCCCATTGTCATCGGACAAGCCTGTGAGTTTGACTACTCTGGCACCCAAGCCTGTAAAGCGTTGCGAGAAGAAGGCTATGAGGTGGTATTGGTCAACTCCAACCCAGCGACAATTATGACCGATCCGGAAACGGCCGATCGCACTTATATTGAACCGCTGACACCAGACCTAGTTGAAAAAGTAATCGCCAAAGAACGTCCCGATGCCCTGCTGCCAACTATGGGAGGACAAACTGCCCTGAACATCGCTGTGGCATTAGCAAAAAATGGTGTCTTGGAACAGTACAACGTTGAATTAATCGGTGCGAAGTTACCAGCAATTGAGAAAGCTGAAGACCGAAAACTGTTTAACGATGCCATGGCCAAGATTGGGGTAGATGTATGTCCCAGTGGTACTGCTTCAACTTTAGAAGAAGCTAGAGCGATCGCTCGCCAAATTGGCACTTATCCTTTAATTATTCGTCCTGCCTTCACCATGGGCGGTACTGGTGGCGGTATAGCCTACAACCAAGAAGAATTTGAAGAAATGGCACAGGTAGGTATAGATGCCAGTCCCGTTTCACAAATTCTCATCGACCAGTCTCTACTAGGCTGGAAAGAATACGAGTTAGAAGTAATGCGCGACTTAGCAGATAACGTCGTGATTATCTGTTCCATCGAAAACCTCGATCCGATGGGCATCCATACTGGTGACTCAATTACCGTTGCTCCCGCCCAAACCCTCACCGATAAAGAATATCAGCGGCTGCGGGACATGGCAATTAAAATCATCCGCGAGATTGGCGTGGAAACTGGCGGTTCTAATATTCAGTTCGCCGTTAATCCCGTGAATGGTGATGTGATTGTAATTGAGATGAACCCTCGTGTTTCCCGCAGTTCGGCCTTGGCTTCTAAAGCCACGGGTTTCCCCATCGCCAAAATGGCGGCCAAGCTAGCTATTGGCTATACCCTAGATGAAATAAAAAATGACATTACTAAGAAAACTCCGGCATCCTTTGAGCCGACAATTGACTATGTGGTAACCAAAATTCCCCGTTTCGCCTTTGAAAAGTTCCCAGGCTCGGAACCAGTGCTGACAACACAAATGAAGTCGGTAGGGGAAGCAATGGCAATTGGGCGGACATTCAATGAATCCTTTCAAAAAGCGCTGCGTTCTTTAGAAACTGGACGCGCTGGCTGGGGTTGCGACAAAGCCGAAAAATTACCCAGCGGCGAACAAATTCGGGCCCTGCTACGGACACCAAATCCCGATCGCATCTTTGCCTTACGTCATGCTTTGCTACTAGGGATGAGTAATGAAGAAATTTATGAACTTACAGCCATTGACCCGTGGTTCCTAGATAAAATGCAGCAACTGCTAGAGACGGAGAAATTCATCAAGCGCACGCCCTTAAAGCAGTTGACAAAAGAACAACTTTATGAAGTAAAGCGGAATGGATTTAGCGATCGCCAGATTGCTTTTGCCACCAAAACTGCTGAAGATGAAGTCCGCGCCTACCGCCAACAGCTAGGAGTCATTCCTGTTTATAAAACCGTAGACACCTGCGCTGCTGAATTTGAAGCGTTTACCCCTTACTACTACTCCACCTACGAAGAAGAAACAGAAGTTTTACCAACTACCAAGCCCAAAGTAATGATTTTGGGTGGTGGCCCCAACCGTATTGGTCAGGGAATCGAGTTTGACTATTGTTGTTGTCACGCCGCCTATGCGTTGAAGGGAGCAGGGTTTGAGACAATCATGGTCAACTCCAACCCAGAGACAGTCTCAACCGATTATGACACCAGCGATCGGCTTTACTTTGAGCCGTTGACCAAAGAAGATGTCCTTAACATCATCGAAGCTGAAAATCCTGTCGGAATAATTATTCAATTCGGCGGACAAACACCGCTGAAGTTAGCAGTACCTTTGCAAGAGTATTTGCTGAAGTTAGCAGAGGCGCAAACAGAAAATTCTTCCCCTGTGCCCAAAATTTGGGGCACATCACCCGATTCTATCGACAGAGCAGAAGACAGAGAGCGATTTGAGAAAATTCTCAAACAGTTGGATATTGCCCAACCACCAAATGGTACAGCTCGGAGTTATGAAGATGCGCTAATTGTCGCCAAACGGATTGGCTATCCGGTGGTGGTGCGTCCTAGCTATGTATTGGGGGGACGGGCGATGGAAATTGTCTACTCTGATACGGAACTAGAACGCTACATGACTTTTGCAGTCCAGGTAGAACCAGAACATCCGATTTTGATTGACAAGTTTTTGGAAAACGCCATTGAAGTCGATGTCGATGCGATCGCCGACCACACCGGACGAGTCGTGATTGGTGGCATCATGGAACACATCGAACAAGCCGGAATTCACTCCGGAGATTCGGCTTGCACATTACCCTCAATTTCTCTATCACCAGCAGTACTCAATCAAATTCGTACTTGGACGGTGCAATTAGCACAGTCTCTTTCAGTAGTGGGATTGATGAATATTCAGTTTGCCGTTGTCGGTGCTGGCGGCTATTCTCCCCAAGTTTACATCTTAGAAGCCAACCCCCGCGCCTCGCGCACAGTGCCCTTTGTTTCTAAAGCTACAGGTGTGCCCTTGGCGAAACTAGCATCCTTAATTATGTCCGGTAAAACTTTAGAGGAGCTAAACTTCACCCAGGAAGTCATCCCATCGCACATTGCCGTTAAAGAAGCAGTTCTCCCCTTTAATAAATTCCCTGGAACTGATACACTATTAGGCCCAGAGATGCGCTCCACTGGTGAAGTAATGGGAATCGACAGTGACTTTGGACGTGCCTTTGCCAAAGCAGAACTCGGTGCAGGAGAGCGTTTACCTCTGAAAGGAACAGTGTTTGTGTCGATGAGCGATCGCGACAAAGCAGCTTCAGTTTCTGTAGTTAGGGAATTTATTGAGCTAGGCTTTACTGTCATGGCTACACTTGGCACACGCCAAGTTCTTCAAGAACAGGGTTTAGATATTGAGCTGGTGCTGAAACTCCATGAAGGTCGTCCTCATGTCTTAGATGCCATCAAAAATCAGAAAATCCAACTCATCATCAACACGCCCTCTGGGGAAGAAGCCCAGACTGATGCTAGGCTAATCCGCCGCACCGCCTTAGCTTATAAAATCCCCATCATTACCACTATTGCTGGGGCAAAAGCCACTGTCGCCGCCATCCGTTCTTTGCAAAATACGACTTTGGACGTAAAAGTTATCCAAGATTACTGCAATAACCGCTAGCGATTGGGGTTTCCCCCATGAATAACTGGCGTTAGCGTAGCGGTAGCGAGGTTAGGAGCGTCACCCGTTCAGCGATGCCGTTCTTGTACCCCTGCTCTTAAGCAAGCTACGCGTAGCGTCTCCGTCAGGAGAAGAGTAGGGTCAGTTGTCAGAAGAACAAGGGAACAGGCAAAAAGAACTATTATTTCTTCCTCATCTCCCTCTGCCCCTCTGCCTCCCCTACCTCCCCTTCTCTTTCCTCAATCTGCATTAAGCGGTATTTACAAGGAAAATTAAGCAATTATTATAAAAGAATAATAATTGTTTTTATTGAGATATTTTAACAAATATGAGTAAGTTATTTTTATATGTACAAAGATTTATATAAGTCGGCTGACAAATAGTCTTAAAGGAGATGGCAACTTCAACCTTCTTCTTTGTATTTAGCACTTCATGTTCATTACTTCACAATCACCTGTGTTAGTCAATTTGAGATGAGGATCAAATATCGGCTTTTGCGATAAATCTACATGTATGAACTCTAACAGCCAAAAAATTCAGGGCTGGCAGATATTCCAATTTTTCTCATAAATGTTACAATTATTAATAATGATTAAATACAAAAAGTGTCTGTCTCGCTACCTTTTATCTAACCATAGATACTTGTGAAAGCTGAGAAATAACTGTAACGTCTAGCAGTTAAGACCTTAATTTGATTAATATGAGCAGCCGACGTAATTATCGGGCGCGCAAATAGCCAACTATAAAGCTAACTGGGTAGCAGCCTCAAAGAACATTTATTAAGTTAATGACCCTAACTAAAAACCCATCATTACCAATGAGTAGCGCCATGAAGACCGCTCCAACAGCCACAGACCTCGTGCGGACTTACCTGCGTGAGATTGGCCGTGTGCCACTCTTAACTCACGAGGAGGAAATTTGTTATGGCAAACAGGTGCAACGTTCAACCACATTGCATGATGTAAGGGAAGAGCTTGCTACCCAGTTGGGTCGTCAACCAACAATAGAAGAGTGGGCAAAGGCCACAAAACTAGAAATACCAGAGTTAAACGAAGCGATCGCAGAGGGTGAAATTGCCAAGCGCAAGATGGTAGAAGCCAACTTGCGACTAGTGGTATCTGTTGCCAAAAAGTATATTAAACGCAATGTCGATTTACTCGACTTAATCCAAGAAGGCAGCATTGGGATGCAACGGGGTGTAGAAAAGTTTGACCCCACCAAAGGTTATAGGTTTTCTACCTATGCTTATTGGTGGATTCGTCAAGCAATTACTCGGGCGATCGCCGAAAAAGCTCGCACCATCCGCTTGCCAATTCATATTACCGAAAAGCTAAATAAAATTAAAAAGGCTCAGCGCCAGTTATCTCAAAGATTGGGACGCGCTCCCACAGCTGCTGAGCTAGCTCAAGAATTAGAATTAACTCCAAAGCAAGTGAGAGAGTATCTCGAAAAAGCGCGATTGCCCTTATCCTTAGATTTACGGTTGGGAGATAATTACGATACCGAACTTGGAGAAATGCTGGAAGATCCAGGAGCTTCTCCAGAAGAATTTGTCATGCAATCTTCCCTATCTAATGACTTAGAGCGGTTGATGGAACAACTCACCGCCCAACAGCGGGAAGTGATTACCTTGCGCTTTGGGTTAACTGACGGACAAGCGCTGACACTTGCCAGAATAGGCGAAATCCTTAATATTAGCCGCGAACGAGTACGACAAATAGAGCGCGAAGCTTTAACCAAACTTCGCAAGTCTAAAGCCAGCATGGATGAATATTTGGCGAGTTAGTCAGTGGTGAGTCAGCGCAGTCTTGGTGAGCCACTCCAATTGGCTCACCGCGCTAGCGACGCAGGAGCGTCACTCTGAAGGGGTCATTAGTTAGTGGTGAGTGCAAAAGAAACTACTGACAATTAAGGGAAGAAAATACGCTGCTTTTGGTACGGTTACAACGACTCCCAAGTAAGAATTAGCTTGTTACATTATTTGACAGGAACACTTAATAGTCAGTCAAGTCAAATAAAGAACAGGTCTTTAATTATTCAATTTACAAATACTGTATTTAGCAGTTTTAGTACGGGAGGTACAACGTGAGTAACTCATCCAATCAAGTTTCAGAATTTTTTAATAGTGAGTCAGAAACTGGTAATTTGCTGTGGCAATATGTTAAATCCTTGAGTCCAGAGACAGTTACCCAGTTATCCAAACCCAGTTCTACCGAAGTCTTCCAAGTCATGGAGCGCAACATTGTAGGATTGTTGGGCAATCTACCTTCAGAACACTTTGGCGTGACGGTTACAACGAGTCGAGAAAGCCTTGGTCGGCTACTTGCTTCGGCAATGATTAGTGGTTATTTCTTGCGGAATGCTGAACAGAGAATGAACTTTGATATGGCTTTGCAAGGAACTGAAACTATTGATAACGAAGCTGAATAGCAAATTGAAATTTTCGATAAAAAATTCAGCCTGATTGCATTTTCACCCGGTTATAGTTGCGGGTAAGAAAATCAAAAATTAGTTTTATGCAGAATCTTGATCGCTCACCTTCCCTTCAGCCACATCCACAGCTATGCGTTAGCAATAATCATCCTAATATTGGCATAAGTGCTAACGCCGCTGGAGTTTTATACTATTGCCGCTTTATTAATTGAAGACACATTTAAAATTTGGTAAAATATGAATCTTGGTTAAATCCGCTACCATCTTAGATTTAATATATATAGAGTCGGTACATGGATAAACCAAAAGCAAGTTGTATTTTTAATAAAAGCAAACTCGGCAGATACTTAAGCCCGCCTGCCGAGTTTTATTGTTAGTCATCAGTAAAGATTTAATAGCACCCTATAAGTCCTACAAACAATGAGTGAAACCAGTGCTGTGCCACCCCACAAAATTATTGGTGTTGCTGTAATTTGGAATGACCAAGAGCAAATTTTAATCGATCGCCGTCGTCCAGAAGGTGTAATGGGCGGTTTATGGGAATTTCCTGGTGGCAAAATTGAGCCTGGTGAAACTGTGGAAGAGTGCATTCAAAGAGAAATTTATGAAGAACTAGGAATAGAGATTGAAGTCAGAGAGCATCTAATTACCATTGACCACACCTATACCCATTTGCGGGTTACCCTGACAGTGCATCAATGTTGCCTGCTTACAGGTATTCCTCAACCCCTAGAATGTGATGAAATTCGCTGGGTGAATTTAGATGAACTGGAAGAGTTTGCTTTTCCTCAAGCAAATAGTCAAATCATTTCTGCTCTGAAGGGGAGTCGGAGAGTAGGAGAAGCAGGGGAAGCGGGGGAAGCAGAGGAGATAAAACTCCTAACTACTGACAACTGACTATTGTACAGACGCGATTAATCGCGTCTCTAATAATGACCAATACCGTAACAATGTATTAACTGAATCAGGTTAAGACCCGCAATTTTCTACAATAATCCCAGAGACTTTGATTGAGAGTTTAGCAAGCAAATGCCTAAAACCGTTGCCGAGGTGATGAGCCACAACCCAATTGTTGTTAGGGCTGAAACTCCACTAAAGGAAGCCGTCCAAATTATTGCTGAACGACGTATCAGTGGGCTACCTGTTGTAGATGATACTGATAAATTGGTGGGCATTATTTCGGAAACAGACTTGATGTGGCAAGAAACTGGTGTGACTCCTCCGGCTTACATTATGTTTCTTGATAGTGTCATCTATTTACAAAATCCTGGTACTTATGAACGTGACCTGCACAAGGCACTAGGGCAAACTGTTGGAGAAGTGATGAGCAAAAACCCCATTACTATTGCTCCTGACAAAACTGTAAAAGAAGCTGCTCAACTTATGCACGATCGCAATGTTCACCGTTTACCTGTACTTGATAGCGCGGGTCAAGTTATTGGCATCCTTACCCGTGGTGATATTATTCGGGCAATGGCTGCTAGTTAATATTAGTCAGTTGTCAGTTGTCAGTTGTCAGTTGCTAGTGACTACTGACTATGTGGCTATTTTTTAAAAAACTTTTGAAAATTAGGATAACTAGATGAGTATTACTCCTGAATCTGTGAAGCAATTGCTCAGTTCAGAGGATTTAGGCGATCGCTTGCGAGCAGTTAATCAAATCCGCGAACTAGAACCAACAATCGCCTTTGAACTGATTCAAATTGCTATTGGTGATAGCAATTCCAGAGTCCGATACTCAGCGGTCAGTCAGTTGGATACACTTGGAACACAGAATCTAGATTTATCGTTGGATATATTGCGCGATCGCTTGCTCAACGACCCCGAAGCTGATGTCCAAGCAGCAGCAGCAGACTGTTTGGGTGCTTTGAAACTACATGCTGCTTTTGAAGACTTAGAGCGGCTTTACCAAACCAGCAACGAGTGGCTAGTACAATTCAGTATCATCGCTACATTAGGAGAGTTTGGCGATCCGCGAGCCTTTGCACTACTCAAACAAGCACTTTCTTCCGAGAACGAATTGGTACAAACTGCGGCTATTAGTTCACTTGGTGAGTTAGGAAATATGGAGGCAATTCCCCTGTTAACTCCATATGCCACCAATCCAGATTGGCAAATCCGTTATAGAATTGTGCAAGCTTTAACTCGTTTAGGTGGTGCAGATGCCAAATCTGTATTAGAAACCCTGACAAATGATGAAGTAGAACCAGTAGCAACTGAAGCTAGAAAATCTTTGCAGTCAGTTTGAGTCTGTATTTTTAACGAGACTTTGTAAAAAATAAAAATCAGAAGTTTACAGGGCTTTTCAAGTAATTCAAATTACCACTGCTGTAAATTAGCCCATCTTGAAATATTCTACACTCACAAAAACCTCTCCACAATAGGAGAGGTTTTTTGCTATTAAGTAGATCGGCGCAAATAAATATAATATGTTCTGTCATTGCTTCGTTCCTTGCAATGACAGTCTTTGTGATTGCTACTCTGCGAGAAGGCTCTGCCTACGTCGTTCCTCCTCTCTACGAGACGCTACGCGAACGCAATGACATCTTACATTTAATTATGTCTACCTACTTAAAGGGCGTATTACAACCAGCGTAAAACCGCAATAGGTTTATTATTACTTCAAATTTTATTGTAAAAACATTTTACTTTTTTAGTAAAGTCCAGCTAAATACTGAAACAACAATATTTTTTTTGTAAGTACTAATAATATGAAATGTAATATAAAAACAGATATAGTAAGTAATTATCTCAATACGGTTTACATAAGTAAATCCACCAATAAAGATTGGGTGAATACAATATCTTGCCAGATGACACTTAAGTAAATCTCCAAATAACATGGCGAATGTGTTGACCAAACATGTACAAAACATTTCTCGGCTAAAACATTAGCAATCAAAATTTTGGAGATACTAATGAAAAAGTTCACCATTCTAGCAACCACACTTGTAGCATCTACCCTGAGCTTAAGCTTGGTTAATAATATATCTAAGGCGGAAGCTGCTTCTTTAGTTCCTCAACAAGAAGGGGAAATTGCACTAACAAACGTTGCTTGTTTTACAGGGAACTGTATCTCTACAGTTCCCTTTGGCTACACAATCAGCAGTGAAGTTTATAGCCCAAATTACAAACGAAGTCTGTTGTTTAGCGATAAAAGTTCAACTGTAAACAACTATCCAAATCAATTGAATCCTGGACTTGTAATTAAATTCACAAATCCTGATGCAGGAACAAACCCAACTGCAATCGAAAATTGGTTCCGTCCAGTAGCGATTAAAGCTAACGGTAGTCTTGTTGAAAATGGTGAATTGGAAGTTGGTCAATTCAAGTTCAATTTTACTCAAACAATCTCAGAATTAGAATTATCATTCTTTGATGTAGAACAAAATGGGACTACTATTCTGAATGTAAATGGTGTTGCCTTTAATGAAGCAATTGCTTCAGGCCTTGATAGCAATATCAAGAAAGTGAAGCTGACAAATGTAGATTCATTTGTGATTAAGCTTGGTAGCATTGGTGGTAACTTCAAGACTGGCGATGGTGTTCTTTTAAAAGTCAGTACACCTGAACCAGCAAGTATTCTCAGTCTAGGTGCTTTGGCATTAACAGGTTTGTTTGGCTTGCGGAAAAGCAAAAAATCTTCTCCAGTAGCTTAATGATGGGATTGAGTAGATAGGGTAAGTTAAAACACATTTAATTTGCAACACAACATTTCCTGAACTTTTTGCGAAGTAGACATCTTACCCACCCTAGTTTTGCAAGTTAGTTGTGAATCGCTTGATTACAAGAAACTCATATCTACTCAATTTTATTTTTTGGCTAAATTAACTAAGTTCTACGCACCAAAGACTTGCGGCCAAGTTGTGACTAGGAAAACTATAACTGCGGCGATCGCTAATACTCCTTGAATTAAATTCCCAATCAATGTTCCTACCACAATTCCTACACCAGCCTTAACTGCCAACCAGAATTGACGACGGTAAATGTATTCACCAATAATTGCTCCTAACAGAGGCCCAAATAAAATTCCGAGTAGCGGCCCTCCAAAAGGTAAAGTTGGCAATAATCCAAAAAATCCTAACAGTAAACCCACAACTGCACCAATTTGTCCCCACTTACTAGCACCTGCTTGTTTTGCTCCTAAGTAGCCAGCTAAAAAATCAACTCCCACACTGAGGAGTAAAACGATAACTGTAACGATGAGTGGTATTTTAATAGCTACAAAAGAACTACTAACAATTCCCCAAATAATAATTGCAATTAAAATTAAACTGGTACCAGGAATGGCAGGAACCACAGCACCAATGATACCCACAACCATTAAGGCAACCAATAGCCAATAAATAATTTGCATAAAATTTAAAATTTTTGACTCAGCTATAGCAATCCTATCTGATTTGTGAAATTTAAAAGACCAAGATTCCCGAATTTTTAGAAAATTCGGGAATCTTGTTTTTCTCCTTATATAATCTTTTACCTCAATCTGGTAAAATTTGTCTGCGATCGCTCTTGACTCGTCTTGGTAATTGTCGTTGGTGGAGACTAATCAGTTGCTGGTAGATGCGATTTATATTGTTCATAAAACGGAACAGCAACCATATTAAGTAGAACGGTGCAAATAAACCGAAGTATGTAACAGAAAGTAAAGTCACCTCAAACCTTCTTTCCTTCTGCCATCTGCCCTCTGCCATCTGCCTTGTTTTAACGAGAAACATTCACGCTGACCTACTTACTTGAGGTTTGGGTAGTAGACAAACCGCTAGCAATATGCCTGGTGACAGCACAGCCTATTTGTACTCAGTAATTTAACTTCCCAAACACTCTTACAGCAAGCTCAAAATCCATGACAAGAAAAATATTAACTGGACTGAGTTCAGAGGCTTACGAACACCCCTTCGATCGCAAAGCCTTAGCCTCTTTGAAAAGTATGCCCGGTATCTCCCTGCTGCTCAAAAAAATTAATGAGTATGGCATAGATCGCTTACTGAGACTGCAAAGCCTTGGCAGTGAAATTAGAATCACAACCCGTAATTTTCCTCAATTGCATCAGGCACTTGTAGAAACGTGCCAAATTCTTGATATTGCTCCACTTCCAGAAATGTATCTATATCGAGGCGCAGGTCACATCCGAACCTACATTATTGGGGTGGAAAAACCTCTTGTCGGGATTAATTTAGATGCAATGGAATGGCTGGATGCAGATGAGTTGCTTTACGTTTTGGGACACGAAGTCGCTCGCATTAAGAGCCAGCATATGATTTATTACCAAATGGCATTTGTGATGCCAACTTTGAAAAATGTCTTGAGCAGTACGACACTAGGATTAGGTGGCTTGGTAGCTAGTGGAATGGAACTAGCTTTGTATAATTGGCGGATGATGTCCAAGTTCACTACCGATCGCGCCGGTTTGTTAGCTTGTCAAGATATTGATGTGGCTACCACTGCACTGCTGAAACTCGCAGGTTTGCCAGATGAGTACTTGACAACTGCTGTCATTGAAGATTTCCTCGCCCAAGCTCGGGAATTTGCATCCACTAGCTTTGATACCGTAGATCAAGTCACCAAAATATTAAGCTATGCGGAAGACGAGCTTTCCTGGGTAGTTATGCGGACTGGCGAGTTATTAAAATGGATTGATTCAGGAGAATATGATAATTTACTTCAACAGAAAAATTTAAAGGCAGTACAAGAAAAGGAAGGATGGAACTTTTTGACTTCTTGGTGACTTATAGCTCAACGAACAACCAACAATATTTTATAAATTAGAGCTAAGAGTAACAGCTAATTTATCTGCAATTCCAGCAATCCAATTTTCATCTTGTTTAGTGTAACTACGAGGAGCATTTGCTCCTAAAATTAGAACACCTCGATCGCCAATTGGTTGACAAATTACACCTTGAGTATTTTCTGGTAAATAATCAAATTCGACTCTTCCTGGATATACTTTCAAAGCAACTAAATAAACAGGCTGTTGTTTTTCTAGTACTCGTTTTAAGATTGGCCCTGGTACTACTTCAGATTTAGGAGCCAGAATGCCGCGACGCAACAAAATTTTACCTTGATAGAAAACCACCAGCGATCGCGTGACTGTATTAGTTAATAACAGATGCGATGCCCAAGCTAATTCTGTTTTCATAGCTTCTGGTAAATCTGGTGCTAAGATAAAACCCTCTTCTCCAATTAGTTCTACAGAATCAGGCGATCGCGGCTGTACTTGCTGCCAAATTAAACCCGTCAAAATCAACACCGCACTCAAAATTACACCCAGCACATCTCCACGCGATTGGGACTCTGTTAGTTCTGGTGTCAACAAACGGTTAATCAGCAAGAGTACAGCGCCTAATCCGCCGACAACAAGGGGTAGACGACGTAAAACTCGATTAGGATCGGGTTTAGTCATGTTTGTTCAGTTTTGAGTAAGGAGTGCTGAGGAGCTAGTGCGGTGGTAAGGTACCCATTGGAGAGACAGCGCCGTAGTGTTAGCGTAGCGGTGAGGCAGTCGCAGTCCTAGATGCCACTTGTTTCAAGTTTGCAGAGCTGCCCAACGCAGTGGCTCCCCATGAGTAACTAGTGTTAGCGCAGCGTTAGCGACGTACTCCTAGGTCGAAGCAAGCTACGCGTAGCGTCTCCGTCAGGAAAAGGAGCGTCACCCTAAGGGCTTGCCGCAGGTAGCAACTCGTATTACTGAGTAAGGAGTTATCTATACTATTTACTTCCCTAGCTTCCCCTGCTTCCCTTACTCTTCACTCCTCTCCAGGTTCAATGATCCGTTGAAACAGATATCCAGTACCTCGTGCAGTCAGGATCAATTCTGGGTTACTAGGATCGTCTTCTAACTTTGCCCGCAAACGCGAGATATGCACATCTACCACACGAGTATCTACATGGCGTTCTGGTGTGTAACCCCATACCTCCTGCAAAATTTCCGAACGAGAAAAAGCTTCTCCAGAGCGACTCACTAGCAACTCTAGGAGGCTAAATTCCATTCCCGTCAGTCGAATACGCTCATCGCCTTTGTAGACTTGCCGTTTGTTCGTATCAATTTTGATATTCCCAACGTGGATTACCCCAGAACTAGGAATACCAGAAGCACCAGTTTTGTCTACTCGCCGCAACACTGAGCGAATCCGAGCTTCTAACTCTTTGGGTGAAAATGGTTTAACTACATAGTCATCAGCACCCAATTCCAAACCAGTGATGCGATCGGCCACGTCCCCTAAGGCTGTTAGCATAATAATAGGGACATCCGATTCCTTACGTAATTCTTGACACACACCGTAGCCATCTAGCTTTGGCATCATCACATCCAAAACTACTAGGTCAGGATCGGCTTTGCGAAAAGTTTCCAAAGCTTCTTCCCCGTCGCCAGCCGTTACTACATCGTAGCCAATCATGGAAAGGCGCGTTTCCAAAATCCGGCGAATGCTGGCTTCGTCGTCTACCACCAGGATTTTTTCTTTATGACTTTCCAAGTTTCTCAACGCTCCTTAACTAAAATTTTTCATGATTAATTTTTAATACCATAATATTAAGATATCATTCCATCAATTGATTGGGAAAAAGCTCCAACTATTACTATTCATGGATTTTAGTTTTGACCAAAACATTAAGCAAAAATTAAGATTATTTAACAAGTTTTAAGAATGGCAAAATCTAAAACCTTTTTCACTTGTAACGAATGTGGGGCAGAATCTTCCCAGTGGTTTGGCAAGTGTCCAAATTGTGGCACATACAATTCTTTAGAAGAGCAGATTGCTATCCAGTCCTCAGTTGATATACCCACTAGAGGCATAAGTAGTTGGCACGCAACTCAAAATAATGGCAAAACCGCTGTCAAACCAGCAAAACCACGCGCTTCTCTGACATTTGAGCAAATTAGCGATCGCCAAATTGCACGTTGGGAATCTGGTTATGAAGAACTGGATAGAGTGCTAGGTGGTGGAGTTGTTCCTGGTTCGATGGTCTTGATTGGCGGTGACCCAGGTATTGGTAAATCGACCTTACTGCTGCAAGTATCAAGTCAACTAGCGCAGAGATACCGTATTCTCTACGTAACTGGAGAAGAATCAGGACAACAGGTAAAATTACGAGCTTCTCGCTTGGGAGTATCAAAACCCTTGGAGATACTTAGTGATGAGAATGGCACAGCAGTAGACACTAGTGATGAAAAGGTAACAGCAGCAGTAGAAACTTCCGAAGAATCGGCACATGTAGATGCAGATTTGTATGTATTGCCGGAAACAGATTTGGAGGAGATTTTAAAGGAGATAGAATCTCTCAGACCTAATCTGGCTGTAATTGATAGTATTCAAACTGTGTTCTTTCCAGCACTGACTTCTGCGCCTGGTTCAGTAGCACAAGTAAGAGAATGTACAGCGGCGTTGATGAAGGTGGCCAAGCACGAAGATATCACAATGTTAATTGTGGGACACGTTACCAAAGAAGGAGCGATCGCCGGGCCGAAAGTTTTAGAACACTTAGTTGATACAGTATTGTATTTTGAAGGCGATCGCTTTGCCTCCCATCGATTATTACGAACTGTAAAAAACCGCTTTGGAGCGACTCACGAAATTGGCATCTTTGAAATGGTGCAAAATGGATTGCGAGAAGTCCCCAATCCTAGTGAGCTATTTCTAGGTAATCGTGACGATCCTGCTCCTGGTACTGCAATTGTTGTTGCTTGCGAAGGAACTCGCCCCATTGTCGTCGAGTTGCAGGCCCTTGTAAGTCCTACCAGTTACCCTTCCCCCCGTCGTGCTGCCACTGGTATAGACTATAACCGCTTGGTGCAAATTCTCGCGGTGTTAGAAAAACGGGTAGGGATTCCGATGTCGAAGTTAGATTCCTACGTGGCTTCGGCTGGTGGGTTGAATGTCGAAGAACCAGCAGTAGATTTAGGCATAGCCATTGCGATCGTTGCTAGTTTCCGCGATCGCATCGTCGATCCAGGTACGGTATTGATTGGTGAAGTTGGGTTAGGCGGACAAGTGCGATCGGTTTCCCAGATGGAATTGCGCTTAAAAGAAGCAGCTAAATTAGGATTTAAGAGAGCGATCGTTCCCAAAGGGCAAAAATTCCCCGACCTTAATATCGAGATTTTACCAGTTGCCAAGGTAATAGATGCAATTATCGCCGCCATCCCCCATCAAGAACTGACAGACGAGGATTTAGAACTTGATGAAGATGAGTAACCATAGCCCCCTAAAAAAGGGGGATTGGGGAAATCTATAAAGTCAAACACCAGGGTAGCTCCCAAATTTTGACACATACTAAAGGAAAATCCACCATGACAGCCCTCACCCAAGGGACTTCCAAATAAAAAAATAATCAATCGCTTGGATGAGCAGGGGGAGAAGAAATTAGATACTGGTATTTGATGCAGGAATTGAGCCGGAAGATTAGACTTATTGCGAATAATTGAGTCTTGCTGGATGAGCTAATTTTTAGTTTCTCTAGCATTTTTTTTGGCGGAATTAAATTTTTAATAATATTCAGCAATTCTGTTAATTAGTGTTGCCAACATTACTCGAAGTAAGGATAATTGTTTCGTCTAAGAACTTGGTAATTGCTAATAATAATTTTTGAACATATACTTGACAGGTATAAAATTATACACTAATATGAAAGCATGATAAAGGCGATCGCCCAATCCCGGAAAGATGAATGCGATCGCCCTTATCTGGCCCCTTTATCAGAGACAATTATTATCATGGCACAATCAAAAGATTCCGCCCAGTCAAAATTAGAACAGTTCTTAGGTGAATATTTAGATACACCTACCACCAAACAATCGACTGAAAAGCCATTTCCTAAGAGAAAACCGATTAAGCATATATTGATTGGTTCTGAAAAAGCCGTTACTAGTACAATTCACTATTTACAAGTAATTGGCTACGCCAGCGTAGGAGATTGGAGTCCGCTAGTACCAACTGGCAACCCAGATGAGGTAATGAGTATTTTAATCCGGCAAATTCTAATGCAATAAACTAGATGTAGAGACGTTGCATTACAACGTCTCTATTAATTTCTGTCTATTCCCATGTCCTTATTTCCTGGTTCGTTGGATTCTCGTGCTTCATTAGCAATCATCCCATTGATGTAGGTAACAATTATCACTAATTCACCAATTGCTTCCAGTTCAGCCTCTTCTTCTGGTGTCTGAGAATCAGCTGTTTTTTTGTCAACAAGTTCTTGCATACGATCTGACAATTCGTCTGTAATTTTAAACAGATTAATATTACTGACTTTTTCAAGTTGAATACCTTTCTCTAGCCAGGATGAAGGTTTGATCGCCATAGGTTGATTACGATTGAATACACTGCTTATTGTAGGCTGCATCATAATTGCCTAAAATTTAACTTGCCAAAAACAGATATTTATGGTGTGCCAAAATAAAATATCAGTAAAACTACGGTCTTGACCAATGGTGTGGAATTCGGGGCAGCAGTTATTTGGTAGGCGCTACATCATTGAGAGAAAATTGGGCGAAGGTGGTATAGGCATAACCTATCTGGCAAAAAATCGACGCGGCGAGTTGCGAGTCATCAAAACCCTCAGTCTTTTCGACCAGGTTATTTCCGTCGCCTTTACTCCCGATGGAAGTTGGCTTGCTGCTGGCGATAAAAGCGGAAATATCAAAATTTGGCGACGCAGCTAGTTGTGGAATAACAGCGTCAAAATAGTAAGTAAGACTGACAAACATTAAAAACAACATGAAAGCATACGAATTTCCAGCAAACGTTACCACTGAAGGCAAAATAGAATTACCAGATGTGATTTGGCAACAGTTAGCAAATAATCAGCAGGTAAAAGTAATTATTCTCGTCACTGAACCTACAGAAGAAGAACAAGAGGAAGCAGCTTGGCAGCGTCTTGCAGCCGATCAATTATTAAAAGGCTACAGCGAAGATGATGCTATCTACGACACGATTTAAGCAATGCAAAATTATCAATCTGGCTCAGTCATTTTACTCAAATTGCCTTTTTCTGATGCAGTAACATTCAAACTGCGTCCGGTGTTATTAATTTTAGATACAGGAGATGATGATATTATCGTCGCGCGGATTACCAGTCAAATAACTCAAACTGCTTTTGATGTTGAAATTATCGAATGGCAGCAAGCAGGTTTAATGCGTCCGTCGGTAGTTAGATTGCATAAGATAAACACAGTAGAAAAGCGCCTATTAGAGCGTCAACTAGGAACTTTACATCCAAATGATTGGGAAAAAGTGCGTCAGCACATCCAGCAAATATGGTCTTCCATTGAATAATGAAAATTACCATTGTTCAACCACCATCAATATATAAGTGATACCTCATTAATTACCAGCTTGGGTGCGATCGCCGCTCAATTAGCTTTGATATCCTTGGGTTATCGCCGGAAATAAAGTAGCCCATGAACACGCGATTGGTCGATTCACTTGTACAAATCATCGAATCCCTCACCCCAGAAGAGCGCATTTTTTTGCAAGAACGACTAAGCAGCAAGCCAATTCAAGTGACAGCTGGTGTATGTGGTGGACAACCACGCATTCGTAACACGCGTATCCCTGTATGGACGCTAGTTGCTTTTCGCCAACAGGGAGCAAACGAAGAAGGGGCAAACTCAAACCCTCCACACCTACTTGCAAGATATAAAGTCACAAAGTCTTGCTTGGGCAGTGACACTGCAAAATCGTCTCGTTCGTATCAAGAAGCAAAACCAGCCCAAATCCAGCAAACAAGTTTTCATCATTCATGAATATCTAAGATAAGCATCAAGGTGCTTGAGCAAGTGCTGTTTTTCAAACATCAAAGTCTCTAATACTCAATTCACTACCAGACTGCTCGATAATTTTTTGCCGTGACTATGCTGAATGTCAAGCATTAGCGTAACTGACCGTAGGTATTGCTCTTTGACCCTCGACTGTTTAATTTTAAACCCAAAAATATTAACTTGAAACGAAAACTTTTTCACTTCAAACCGCAAAGTTCTCGTTTCAACCAAGAACATTCTCACTTGAAACTAAAACGTTCTCGTTTCAAACAAGAACGTTCTCACTTACAATAGCAAATTTGAGCTTCTGAACTCGGAGTTTTTCACTTTAAACAGAAACATCTAAGCTCAGAGCTAAAAGTGTTAAGTTTTCAGGTATAAGTGTCGAGTTAATTTCTCGACTTACAAGGCTTGTGGTTGCACTTTTTTTGATTTACGCGCAAATCTTCGTCCTAAATCATCAACAATTGAATCTAAACCAGCGCCTTTACCACTAGCTTTGGCATAGTTATAAACCATCAACCCCGCTGCATAAGCTTCACTGCCCACAGCCACAGATGTATCATCCACTAGTTCTTGCAGTTGTGTCAACGACAGGAAAATCGGATACAAGGCTTCAAATAGTTCGATATCTCGGCGCATTTCATCCAAGTCAAAAGACCGAGGTAAGAAGTCAGGGTTCTGTGCGGCTATTTCTAACGCCTTACTCACAAACGCCCGACTCTTATCCCCCAGCTTGGGTAAAGATTTACGCTCCTCAGTTGTCAAATCTACTAAGAACGGTAACTTTTCGCGGATAGTAGCAATAGCTTGCATAACTGCTTCCCGATCTCCTGGGGAAAGTCTTGCACTAACTTTGTTTTCTGCCATTTTTCATACACTTATAATGGAACTTAATTTCAGTATTCCCCAAGTCAGTTAGGCAGTCATAGTTAGTTGTAAGCAATTAATAGAAATTTTTTACACCAATGAACAAGTAATATTTCGCTAGTTACCAGACTTGGACAAGTTTCATGGCATCGTTTTACAGCCGAGTAATTATTAAAGGACTAGAACAGGGAGCAGATGAGTAAGAGTCACTGCGAAACTATTAATTGTTACAACTCTAGGTATCTTGTCTTTGTTGCTTTATTAACCTCTAGATAGACTTGCGATCGCCCATAACTTGTCACAATTGATCCTGGCAATCGTTATTTTGAACAATCAATCCTATGGGCTTTGGTATTGGTGATTTATTCTGGATTTTCCTCCTCCTCTCTTCGCTGCAACCAATTTGGCAAAAACGTCAGATAGAATATCGACGCTTACGTGCCCTACAGGAATTTCAGCAGGAACGCAAAAGTCGGGTGATTTTACTAATTCACCGCCAAGAGTCCATCAGCTTGCTGGGAATTCCCTTATCGCGCTACATTACTATCGAAGATTCAGAACAGATACTGCGGGCAATTCGCCTCACACCCCCAGATGTCCCAATCGACCTAATTTTGCACACTCCCGGCGGTTTGGTACTAGCTACTGAACAAATCGCTAGAGCATTAATTCGCCACTCAGCAAAAGTCACTGTCTTTGTACCTCACTATGCCATGAGTGGCGGTACAATGCTTGCCCTGGCAGCTGATGAAATTGTCATGGATGCTAATGCTGTCTTAGGGCCAGTTGACCCCCAACTGGGTAACTTTCCAGCGGCAAGTATCCTGAAAGTAATTGAAGATAAACCCATCGGTGACGTTGACGACGAAACCCTAATTATGGCAGACCTGTCTCGCAAAGCAATTCAGCAGGTGCAGCGCTTCGTGCGGACTCTCTTGAAAGATAATATACCTAAACAAAAAGTTCTACCTGAAAATATCGAATCGATTATCGAAGCTTTGACAACAGGGCGCGTTACCCACGATTATCCCATCACTGTTGAGGAAGCAACAGAAATGGGGCTGCCCGTAACTGTCGGACTGCCCCGTTCTATCTACGAACTCATGGATTTGTATCCCCAACCACAAGGCGGACGACCTACCGTACAGTACATTCCCATGCCTTATGATGACCGTCGCCCCATGCTGCCTGTACCTAAAGGTAGACCTTTAGAAGAACCAAATCAGAGGACTTGAGGTCTTAGCACCAGAATTAATTTGGTGATGCTTAGGGTGTGGGAGTTGGCGTAGCCGTCGGTGTCGCTGTTGGAGTTGGCGTAGCTGTTGGTGTAGCCGTGGGAGTTGGCGTAGCCGTTGGGGTAGCCGTTGGTGTCGCCGTGGGGGTTGGGGTAGCCGTTGGTGTCGCCGTGGGAGTTGGTGTAGCCGTCGGTGTCGCCGTGGGAGTTGGTGTAGCCGTCGGTGTCGCTGTGGGAGTTGATGACGGACTAGATGTCGGTTTAGGACTAGGCTGGCTAATAGCTTTCTTTGCCTCCTCATTCAGCTTTTGGCGAAGTGCTAAATTAGCAATTCCAGTTTCTTGCAAATTATACTTTTTCTGAAACTCCTTGACAGCGGCTTCTGTGCGTGTCCCATAAAATTGATCGCGGGGTAGAGGAGGATTAGGTTTAAGCGTCGCATTCAAATTTGCTTGCAGAATTTGGATGATATTAGCGGCAAAACCTTGAGTTTTTGGCCCTGCTATCCCATCAACAGGTAGTTTGTAACCCTTCTGAAATTCACGGATTGCCTTTTTAGTTTCTTCATCCGTGAGAGGTGTATTTGTGACCTTAACGTTGTAACCTAATCCTCGCAAAACAGCACGGAATTGCTGTGGCGAATAACTACGCACAGGCGCAGCAAAAGTTGTATTTGAAATTACGAAACTAGCAGTTATCAAGCAGGTAGCGGCAATCGTTACACTTGATTTTTGAAACCCACACCACATAATTGAAAACTCCTTCGGGATGAATCAGCAGAATATATTAGCTTAACAGGTGCATTTTACGTTTCTTTAAAGTTTTTGTCTAAATTATTCATGATTTTTGATTAATTGGAACACTATTGATTAAATTTAACTAGCATTAGCATCCCGATTTTTGCCATCTACCTATAGAAGTATCTTGACTAAGGTAGTAGTAATGGGATAGAAAAACTTAAAGCTATATTCAAATCTGTATAATTCAAAACTAAAAATGGCTAATCACAAACCTCTAAAACTGCGAAACCTTTACTTTGAAAGACTAATGGCAATTGTTGCCACAGTAAATTTATGTTTGGTTTTGTTTAATTTGACTTACGTGCCCTGGCGAGATTTTTACTTGCGAAGAATGCCCGAAATTACCCAAATTTATGACCCAATTAAAGGCATTGAACCCAATAGAGAAACAAACAACTATCTCCAGAAAGTAAAGGCATTAGAAGAACAAGTCAGTCAAACAGGTTTAACATCACCAGAGGTTAAGACTCAGTTGGAGGAAATCAGTCGTCTTAGCAGAGATACGATCGATGGCAATCCATTTGCAGCAGCAGATAAGAGCGGTACTCTAGAAAAAATCAAAAACCGCATACGCGATCGCACCAACCAAGAATCTGCAAAAGTTGCATTTGCTACATTTTGGAGTCAAGATTATTTATCTCAAAAGGGCTGGTTGCAAGAAATTAATTTTTTCAATCAGAAAATCAAACCTTTGATTGCCACCAACTACTACCGTAAAATTGGAGAAAATGGCGAATTTATCGATTATTTCTGGTTAATTGACTTACCATTTGTGCTTTTATTTGGTATCGAGTTGCTAGCACGTTCTTTTTATATTCAGCGTCGCCATCCGAGTATGAGTTGGTTAAATGCAGTTTTGTGGCGCTGGTACGATTTATTTCTGCTGCTACCATTTTGGCGATGGTTGCGGATCGTACCTGTGTTAGTTCGCCTCGACCAAGCACAGTTAATAAATTTTCAGCCATTACGGCGGCAAATAAATCAAGCATTCGTCGCAAATTTTGCTGAAGAACTCACAGAAATTGTTGTAGTGAGAGTAATTAACCAAATTCAGGGTTCAATTCAGCGGGGTGATTTGACGCGCTGGCTATCGCAACAACAAAACCTGCATCCATACATAGATATTAATAATGTCAACGAAGTAGAAGCGATCGCTGGTATTTTTGTGCAAACAGTAGTCTATCAAGTTCTACCTCAAATTCAACCAGAAATCGTCGCCCTTTTGCGCCACAATATCGCCACAGTTTTTCATCAAGTCCCTGTCTATCGCAACCTCCAGAATTTACCTGGCATAGGAGAAGTACAAACTCAGCTGAGCGAACAACTAGCAACTCAAATCACAACTAATCTATACAACGCTATAGTCAGCGCTGTCGAAGATCCTGTAGGTGCAAAATTATCCAGTCAACTAATGCAACACTTCAGCGAAGCCTTAGGTGCAGAAGTACAGAAAAAACACGTATTATCAGAACTTCAGAGCTTACTTTCTGATTTCTTAGAAGAAGTCAAGATTAACTACGTCCAGCGTTTGTCTGAAGAAGACATAGAGCAAATTGTGGAGCAAACTAGACAGCTAAGAGAAAAAGCACCTGTTCAGCCATCGATGGACAAAAGTGCTGCTCTTCCAGAAATTAGGGAAAGATAAGAAACAGAGGGAGATGACGGGGAAGCGGGGGAACACACAGAATAACCACTGACTCTTGCCTATTGCCTTCTAACAACTGACTACTGACCAGTGACTAATGACTATTGACTATTAAAGAAATGCGCTAAACTCGAATTAGAGGCGAACCACTATTGGTTCGTTACAAGACTTCTTGGAAGATATCCATATCGCAGGAAGTGGGTCGATGCCCACTTTTTTTATTGATTTCTCGCATGACTCATCCCTTAGTCCCACAAATTATAGATTTGGCGACACCAGTAGCAGAAGAACTGGGCTTAGAAGTCGTTGGCATAGTTTTTCACACTAACCAACGTCCACCAGTATTGCGGGTAGATATTCGCAATCCCCAGCAGGATACTGGTTTAGATGATTGTGAGAGAATGAGCCGTTCTTTGGAAGCCTCCTTAGATGCGGCGGAGATTATTCCAGATGCTTATGTCTTGGAAGTGTCCAGTCCTGGTATTTCGCGCCAACTCGTAACCGACAGGGAGTTTATTTCCTTTAAAGGATTTCCTGTAATTATCTCCACTTCCCAACTCTACGACGGACAGCAAGAGTGGACTGGTCAGTTGATTCGCCGAGATGACACAGCAGTTTATTTAAATCAAAAAGGACGTGTAGTTGAAATTCCCCGCTCCCTAATTATTAGGGTGCAGCTAGATGAGCGACGGTAAGAGTTGAGAGTTAGGAGTGAGGAGAGACGCGATTAATCGCGTCTCTCCTCACTCCTAACTCCTAAACGGCAGTTGCTACCCTGCGGGTTCTCCGTTCGCGCTAGCGGCGACCTAGGAGAAGGAGTACAAGTCGGCAAAGCCGACGACACTTGCTTAAACGCGAGAAACCCGCGCAACGCAGTGTCTCCCAACGCACCACCTCCTCCTAACTCCTAATTTTTAAATTTTGCTGGGCGCTTACATAAAATTTAAGGAGAATGCTTATGTCAATGGTTACTTTACCAGGATTAAAAGAATTAATTGAAAGTATAAGTCGGGAACGTAATTTACCTCGTTTAGCAGTTCAATCAGCTATTAGAGAAGCACTCCTGAAAGGTTACGAAAGATATCGTCGCGCCCAAAACTTGGAGCGAAAACAGTTTGACGAAGATTACTTTGATAATTTTGAAGTAGAACTCGATATTGATGGAGAAGGGTTTCGCGTTCTTTCCACCAAAACGATTGTCGAAGAAGTCAGCAACACCGACCATCAGATTTCTCTAGATGAAGTACAACAAGTAGCGCCCGAAGCTCAATTGGGAGACTCTGTAGTTTTGGATGTTACTCCAGATCAAGGAGAGTTTGGGCGAATGGCGGCGATGCAAACCAAGCAAGTACTGGCGCAAAAACTTCGGGATCAGCAACGCCAGATGGTGCAAGAAGAGTTCCAAGATTTGGAAAGTACTGTATTGCAAGCTAGAGTCCTGCGGTTTGAAAGACAATCAGTCATTCTGGCAGTAAATAGCGGCTTTGGTCAGCCAGAAGTTGAAGCTGAATTACCAAAGCGGGAACAATTGCCCAACGACAATTATCGAGCAAATGCCACATTCAAGGTATACCTCAAAAAAGTCTCCCAAGGGCAACAACGGGGACCGCAGTTATTGGTATCTCGAGCTGATGCTGGTTTGGTAGTTTATCTGTTTGCCAACGAAGTGCCAGAAATCGAAGATGAAGTGGTACGGATTGTTGCCGTAGCACGGGAAGCCAATCCCCCCTCACGTTATGTTGGTCCCCGGACTAAAATTGCTGTAGATACCCTGGAGCGCGATGTAGACCCAGTTGGTGCTTGTATTGGAGCTAGGGGATCGCGAATTCAAGTAGTAGTCAACGAATTACGTGGTGAAAAAATAGATGTAATTCGCTGGTCTCCAGACCCAGCAACATATATTGCTAACGCTTTGAGTCCAGCACGGGTGGATGAGGTACGTCTCATGGATACTGAAACTCGACAAACTCATGTACTAGTAGCAGAAGATCAACTAAGTTTAGCTATTGGGAAAGAAGGACAAAATGTTCGTTTAGCAGCCCGACTGACTGGTTGGAAAATCGACATCAAAGACAAAGCTAAATATGACCATGCAGGAGAAGATGCCAAGTTCGCCGCTGCCCACACCAAATATCAACTAGAGGAAGATGACATTGAACAAGAAGAACTAGAAGATGAAGATGACAATCAACAAGAATTAGATGAAGAATCTTTTGAGCCTAGCGATGAAGAGTAACTTATTAGCTGCGTTGAGTTCCGGTACGATTAACCTCAATACTAGTCTTAAATAATTATTTAGGATAAGAATAGTTGGTTTGGTAGAGATAAAGATTGGCATCATCAACTTTATTTTCATAACCAAAATGCTAACCTGAGGTCATCAAAGACCAATGAAACCGAATTATCGGCGTTGTATTAGTTGCCGCAAAGTCAGTTCAAAAGAAGACTTTTGGCGGATTGTCCGCGTCTTTCCTTCGGGAAAGGTACAATTAGATCGGGGCATGGGGCGTTCAGCCTATATTTGTCCGCAACCTGGCTGCCTACAAGCGGCTCAGAAAAAAAATCGACTAGGGCGATCGCTACATGCATCAGTGCCAGAAACACTGTATCAAACATTGTGGCAGCGTCTAGCCTAAAACAATACCCCAAAATAAAATTTAAGTTGAACAACTTTGTAACGGTAATCCCCAGAGGATATGTGTCAAAAGCCGAACTAATCGCGCTATAATCACACCCTCTGCAATTGCTGGGGTTAGTGTCAAAATAGTAAATGGGTGTAGTTAGCAAGCGGCTCTTTCACAAAAAGAGTAGCAAAGCAATACTCCCAACAATTTTCACTCGATTGTGTTGTGGAAAACTCAGAATCAGCAAAACAAGAAACTACAGAATGGCAACCTGGTAGCGCTCAGGCGCAGTTCGGCAACCATCATTCCTGGTGGAGATGCCAGCATTAAACCGAAACATCTCTCTTTCCTGATTGGAGGCACCGGCAAAATCTTAACGGCAACCTAAAAACAGTAATCAAAGGATGGAGATGTCGCACTCCCAGGCAGCCATCCGCTAAAAAACTGTAAATTAAAGGGGAAGAGTGGATGAACAACGGCAAAGTTAGAATCTACGAATTATCAAAGGAATTGAATTTGGATAACAAAGAGCTATTAGCAATTTGCGACCAGCTCAATATTGCGGTCAAAAGCCATAGCAGCACAATTTCAGAATCGGAGGCAGAACGTATCCGGACGGCTGCCGAAAAACTAGCATCTACGAATGTGATGCCAAAAAAAGAACTAGGTTCATCCAGTCATAAACCAAATTCACCACAAACTGGCTCTCGTAACCGACCTGCACCACCTCACAAACAACAAATTTTGGAAATTCGCAAGCCCAAAATATTGAGAAATTCTACCTCCAACGCCCCAGATGCGTCAGTTGCTATCGACAATCAAGTTGCTTCTTCTGAAGTTAATTCTCCTGCACCTCCACGGCCCTTCGCTACACCTGTCTCGCCCATGAAGCCGACGGCACCAACTCGACCTGTACCCCGGAATCAATCTGAGAATTCCCAAGAACCTACTGTTACAGAGGCAGAACAAACGCCCCAGACACAGGTAACGGAACAGATACCGGAAACAATAGCAGTACAAAAACCGGAAAAAGTCGTTACACCCAGACCAAAACCGGAAAAACCCCAGAAACCACAATTGGTTTCTCCACCCTCAAGACCAGCAGCGGAAAAATCTTACGTTGTAAGCGATCAGGGAAGTCCGGCAGAGAAACCAATTCTCAAGCGCGATCGCAGTGACGGCGTTAAACCCAAGGTGGCGAAACCGACGCAGACAGAAGCGCCACAAGCTCCAGTTCAAAAACAGGCTCGTCCCACTCCGTCGCCAATGAAACCGGAGCAAAGAGGCAATAGACCTCCTGGGTCGGCTCCATTAGGAGATGGACAAAGACCTACAAGACCAGTACGTCCATCGGAAGCCGTAGCAGCTATGCCGATTGCGACTCCGCCCAGAGCGATTCCAGGAGGGACTGGAAAAACAGAGGCTGGAGATGACGCGATCGCACCCGATCTCCTCGATCTCAAACGCCCAACACCACCTCGCATAAACAAAGGTGGGAAAAAGTGGCAGGAAGAGGAAATCATTGACGAGGTAAAAGAAAAAGCTGGCAAGGGAGTTGTTAAAGGCAAACGAGTCAAGCCGATCCTGGATGACGATTTTGAAGAAGACGATCTCCTGGATGATGACGATCTCGAATCACCAGCAACCGTTCAGGTTAGCCTTTCCATCGCCCGTCCCCCCAAGCCCAAGGCGACTCGACCTGCACAAACAGCAGCCACAGCAATTGCAAGTGCCCCAACGACTAGAGGTAAGAGAACTAGTTCTAGCCGCGACCAAAACCGTCGCCAAGAAGTAGAAACAAAGCGCGAACGACCAGAAAAAGTTGTGGTGACAGGTCCGATGACAGTCCAAGAACTGGCCGATCTCTTGGCTGTGGCTGATACAGAAATTGTGAAAATCCTGTTCCTCAAAGGTATGGCGGTGAGTATCACCCAAAACCTAGATATTCCCACAATTACCTTGGTAGGCAAAGAGCTAGAAATCGAAGTCGAAACGGCTGAACCCGAAGCAGAAGCCCGCAAAGTCACTGAAATGATTGACGTGACAGACTTGGAAAATCTCCATCGCCGTCCGCCAGTAGTGACAATTATGGGTCACGTAGACCATGGCAAAACTACTCTGCTCGACTCAATTCGTAAAACCAAAGTTGCAGCTGGCGAGGCTGGTGGCATTACCCAGCACATTGGTGCTTACCATGTGGATATCGAACATGAGGGTAAAAAGCAGCAGATAGTCTTCTTGGATACTCCCGGTCACGAAGCTTTCACAGCAATGCGGGCACGGGGAGCAAGGGTAACTGACATTGCTGTTTTGGTGGTAGCTGCTGATGATGGTGTACGTCCCCAAACCATTGAAGCTATTAGCCATGCTCAAGCTGCCGAAGTCCCAATTGTTGTAGCGATCAACAAAATTGACAAAGAAGGGGCACAGCCCGATCGCGTCAAACAAGAACTCACCCAATATGGTCTAACACCAGAAGAATGGGGTGGTGAGACAATTATGGTTCCCGTAAGCGCTATCAAGGGCGAAAACCTGGATACCCTCCTAGAGATGATTCTGCTGGTAGCAGAGGTAGAAGAACTCTCTGCTAACCCAGATCGTGTCGCTAAAGGAACCGTGATTGAAGCACATCTGGATAAGGCAAAAGGAGCAGTTGCTACCTTACTCATTCAGAATGGCACTCTCCATGTGGGAGATATGCTGGTGGCTGGCTCAGCATTTGGTAAAGTCCGGGCAATGGTCGATGACAGAGGCAGAAGAGTAGATATTGCTTCTCCTTCCTTTGCAGTCGAGGTGCTGGGTTTAAGTGATGTACCAGCAGCAGGCGATGATTTCGAGGTCTTCGAGAACGAAAAAGAAGCACGAGCGCTAGCAGGCGATCGCGCTGATAAACAACGCCTATCTCGTCTATTGCAGGGACGTGTCACCCTGACAACCCTCTCAGCCCAAGCACAAGAAGGCGAGTTGAAAGAACTCAACTTGATCTTGAAGGGAGACGTACAAGGTTCCGTGGAAGCCATTGTGGGAGCGCTCAAGCAAATTCCACAAAACGAAGTCCAAATCCGGATGCTGTTGGCTACTGCTGGAGAAATTACCGAGACAGATATCGACTTAGCCGCCGCCAGTAATGCTGTAATCATCGGTTTCAACACCACTTACGCCAGTGGAGCCAGACAAGCTGCCGACGAAGCTGGTGTAGATGTCCGAGAATACAACATCATCTACAAACTCCTAGAAGATATCCAAGGAGCCTTGGAAGGTCTACTAGAACCGGAGTTGGTGGAAGAACCTCTAGGACAAACCGAAGTCCGTGCCGTCTTCCCAGTCGGTCGCGGTGCAGTTGCTGGTTGTTACGTTCAATCTGGCAAACTGATTCGCAACTGCAAACTGCGGGTGCGTCGTAACGGTAAAGTCATTTATGAAGGTGTCCTTGATTCCCTCAAACGGATGAAAGAAGATGCCCGTGAAGTCAATGCCGGTTATGAATGCGGTATTGGCGTTGATAAATTCCATGACTGGGCTGAAGGTGACATCATCGAAGCCTATCAAATGGTGACTAAGCGTCGTACTCTCACATTGACAAAATAGTGCTGAGTATTACGTGCTGAGTACTGAGTGAAAGCAATGAGTCTTGAGTAAAGAAAAATTTAATTTCAAAACTTGAAACTCACAACTTAAAACTCACAACTCAGCACTCACAACTCAGCACCCAGCACTTTACATATGCGCTCATTTCGCTCTGAACCAATCTTGTGGATTCACGTCGCTGGATTAGCGACTTTGCCAATTCTGTTGGTAATGTGTTTATTGTTCTTGTCGGTAGGCAAACCAGTTTTGCCAGTATGGATAGAGCTATGCCTAGTAGCAACCATTGGTGTTGTACCACTACTTTGGATGCAATTGCGTCGCCCTTTTTACATATTTGCTATCTTAGGAATAGCGCTCAAGCCAGAAAATCTGACTGAGCAGCAACGAAAAATTCTTTGCTTAATTAATACAAAAATAAATCGCGTACTAGCTCTGGTGGCAGCCATATTATCGATTGGGATGCTGTGGCAACTCTATCAAATTGCTCCGCGGGTCATCAATGTAGCTAGTTTTCTACCCCAATGGCGTAGTTTAGCTTTGCTGCTAGCCGGTTTAACCTTTTTAGCAAGCAATCTGTTTTTGCAAATTCCCGTGAGCGTCATGCGAATTTTAGTGACAAATGAGACAGAATTTGCTGCCTTAGAACCATTATCTTTAGAAAAGATTAAGCAGGATTTCACGATTTTAGGGGTGCGGGTGAATCACATCTTGCCCCAGCGGACTGTCAAAGTTGAAACTGAGGAATGAGAAACTATGGCTAAAATTCAAGCTGCTAGCGATCGCCAATTTTCTCGTGATACTGAAATATGGGACAATCTTAAAGATGCAATCGCAGCTAGTTCTGGTTTCCAGCGCTGGCAGCTAGAAAGCACTGCTCAATTGCAAGAACTGCGTCTGGAACAACAGGTACAGCGTTATTTGCGGGAAACCCTAGAAACTTTAGCTTATTGAGGGCTGAGGATATCTTGTAAACTTTCTTGCAAGCGACGGAGTTGACGGTAGGCACCCTCCAAACGGTCTCCTTCAATTTCCACTTCCGCTGTGGGATAATTTTGAATTATTTCTAGCAATGTTATCTGCTCATCTTGGCTTGCAGAAAGTACGAAAGCAGAATGTAAAGCCTGGCGATCTCCTTTTTGAGATGGTGGATGAATAACTTGACTTAATCGATCTAATGTAGCGATACCAATCTCGCTATTCAAAACTTTATCTAAAACTACAGGGTTTATTTTCACTGGTGTAGTCAAATACTGCCTAATTATATCGGGGTCTTGTTGCGCCAAAGTTATTATAAGTAGCAGTTTATTTGAAAGTTTGCCAGTTTGGGCAAAGGTAGATAGCTCCTGTACTGAAATAGGTTCACGTAAAACACTATACTTTAGCAATACTCGTTCAGCAGCAAAGGCAGGAGTAGCCAAGAGTAGAAGACAGCTAGTAACTCCTGAAATTAAGACTCGACGCAGCGCCAAAAATTGACAACGCATTTCCTCTGATTTCCCAAAGGTTTACTTTTTCTAAGATAATATCCAGCACCATGAGTTGTAGCATCTGACTCTAGGCATCTGTCTTGGGGAAATTTTAGAGAAGACGCGGTGAGGAAGTTGGAGTCTTAGATGCCACTTCTTGCACTTGGGGAGCCAGCCGCGTGCGGGGGTTCCCCCCATTGAGCGGACTGGCGTGAAACCCCAAGACCGAAGTGGCTCCGGTTCCTGTCGAATCAAAACTTCCGTTGGGCGAAGCCCTTCTCGTTCGCGCAGCGTCTCCCCCTGGGAGAAGAGTATCCGAAGGGGGACGCGGAGAATTTCTCACAAACACTCTCTGAAGAAACACTTTGCGTAAGGCTTATGTAGCAAGGGTTGAAAAGAATGGAGTATTTTGCGTATCTTGCGAAATTGGCACAAGTTCAAGGCCGAGAGCATGAGCTTTATTCCTGAGATTCTTAAGAACTTGTTCT
>NZ_JAVRBR020000131.1:0-24211 GCF_034531165.2 Dendronalium sp. ChiSLP03b
TACCATTGGGTTTCAAATGCTTTACAGAAATCATCTACATGGCAAAACAAAGCATCTAAACTGAACATAGGGCAGGTTGCTGGATTTAACGCTATTTTCAGCTTACTACCTGTCCCTTTCCTTATCCCGAACTCAGGTTAATTACTAATTATTCAGACATTTAGGATTGCTACACTCAATATTTTGCTTCTTGTTCTATGCGATCTAAAGCTTTCTTTGCTCTAAAAAGTACTCTTAAATAAGCTACTTGACTGCTCCACGCTGAACGAGGCAAGAGAAATGGTGCAGTATTTACCTTGCTTTGAGATTCGTCTGGCAATAACTTTAGATTGTCATCTGTAGGATCGGACATTAGATTATTTTCGGTAAAGCTAAAGTTATTATCCATCTAACTGTCTTAATTACTAATTACGAATTGATATGATTCCTGCTTTTGCTGCCAACTTTCTGACCATTGAATGCTGTCAGCAGTAAAGTGTAGCGAATCATTTTCTGGCCACAGAGCATCAATTGATTCTTCAATCAAAGCAAATTCACCGTTATCAAAAGGTTTGCCCTCGGCTTGATTCTTGAGAAATACTCGTTCTCGAATACCATGCTTAGCTTGTGTGAGAGCGCGATGATGACAATAAGGGTTGTTACCTCGTTTGTCAAAAAATACGTGTGCAGTCCAACTACAACCACCTCGACATAGTTCTGCAAATTCACAAGTTTTGCAGAAACCCCACAAATGTTCTGTACCTTTGGGTGTCCCAGCCCCCAGATTAAAGCGCAATTCTTCTGTCTCTTCGATGATGGTTCGCAAAGAGTAGTCACGGATGTTCCCACCAGTGTAGGCTGAAGTTGGCAGCGAAGGACAACCTTTAATTGCACCATCAGCCTCAATTCCTAATGTCGAGAGTCCAGCATTGCATCCTTGCCAAAACGACCAAGCACTCCCACCACGCAAAAATCGCTCGTAAGGGCCGAAGTAGCCAATATTATTCCCTGGCTGAAGCTTAATTCCTTCTTGCTGTGCGCGTTCGGCAACACGAGCAATCATCGGATAGATATCTAGTAATTCGTATGGTTGCAGTAGAATTTCGCTATTATCTGCGGCGTTTCCCATTGGTACAGTCAATTGAATCTGCCAAGCGAAGATTCCGGCATCGCGGATATGTTCGTAGATACTAGGAAATTCTGGTGCAGAAAGCCGATTGATTTGAGTATTACAACCAAAAGCAATACCTACTTCTTTAAGATGACTCATGGTTTTAAATGCCCATTGCCATGAGCCTTGTCTACCCCGGAGGCGATCGTGAGTGGTTTCTAGCCCATCAACGGAAACAGAAACTACTTTAATTCCAGCTTCTTTCATCCGGCGTGCTGTTTCTAGGGTAATGCCATAACCACCAGTAGTCATACCACAGAGCATTCCCGCTTGATTAATTGCTTGGGCAATTTCTAACCAATCTGGACGCAGAAAAGCTTCACCACCAATCAAAGTAACTTCGGTAATGCCAACGTCTGCCATTTGTTTGACTAGATCGAGGGCTTCGGCTGTAGAGAGTTCTTTTGTCCTTGTATGGCCTGCACGAGAACCACAGTGCTGACAGGCAAGATTGCATTTTAAGGTAATTTCCCAAACTGCATAGCTAATTCTGCGATCGCTCATCACAAATATCCTCTATTGAGCTTATTTAAAGAGGGACGGCTTTTTTTGTTATCCGTCCCACAAATCTTAAGTGATAGCTCTAAATTGCCTATTCATTAATCGGAATTCCATACACAGGTTGAGGATGAATAGGTGGCCATCTCTTATGTGGTTTCTCAGGTGGATAATAAATAACCCCATACATTGGTTGAAATGTCGGCGGCTTTCTACCAATTAATGAAGAAACGCCACCAAAAACCGCTTCTAGTTCTTGGTCATTCAAATCTCTGATTTCACCATCACCAGTATTTGACTCTAATAATTGAGCTGTATATTCTTCAAATTCTTCTTGAGTGAAATCATAACCAGCTTCTTTGACTAGTCTGGTACATTCATCCTTGCTTTGGACTTGTTGCATTTGAGCGCGAAAAGCTTCATCATTAGCTAGCTTTTTATAGAAAGCTCTGATATTTCCAAAAGACATAATTTTCTCCTTATGTAGCTACTTCAGGTAGAGCAACTTCATGCATTAACTCAGATGGATTGTAATTGTCAGTTATGACTTGTGGACAACGCAGACAAGCTGCTTTGCCTGATTGCTGCCACCAACGGCAATCTCTTCGTATAGAACAGGGAGGAAGTTCTTCTACTACAGCAGGTAATTTTTCTGCAACTCTCGTAGCCAGACGACAATCTTTACCGTCAAAATGCTGACAACCTTTTGATGCACAAGGAGCAGCAGTGCGAAAAATTTCAGTGGGTGTAACTGGACTAGCTTTTGCTAACAGTTCATCTGTAACAGGTAGTGACTGCTTAAGATAAGTTACACGCGCTTGAGTCACTTTTCCGCTAACTAGACCAAAGACTATACTGTCTGCCAGTTCTGGTCTAGCACTAGGACAAAGTGTAGTCTTATCAGCGGGAATTTCCATGAGTTGAAGCTTCAGCGAAGATAATTTTTTACTCAATCAAGACTTATGCAAAATACTTCGTAAGTAGCGGTAATTCATGAATTACCGCTACGGAATAATAGGCTTTTCAATTATTTTTGCGTTAGTCCTATCAATATCTAAGCTTTCGATACATTAGGATCTGTTGCAACCAGTCCCACGATTATTGGAGGACAAACAGGTTTAGGAGGACAAACAGGTTTAAAACCTGCGATCGCAGGTTGAGTTTTACCCCCAACAATATTTGCCACTTCTTCATCAGATAAATTTGTTAAACCTTCACTAGCATCTTGAACTTGATTTCTACGTGCTAGTGCATTGTTCACAGCTTCATCAATCAAATCATGAATTTCGATTTGATTATTGTGTTTTCTGTTATCTCTTTCCATTTTGATTACTCCCAATCACTAATTGTGTTTTGGATTTACCGTTCACTCTGAGTATAAACAAGTAAAGCGATCGCATAATGTCTTGAAGATAAGACTCTCAATAGATGGCTTATTCCACTTCGCTACACTCTGCTTAGAGGTTGTTTAAAAAGTATTGTTATTAACATCAAAACATTGTAAACCTAATCCCCTTGCCCACTACGAGGTAATGAGGATTTCAAAGCCTATCTCCTTGTTGGGGAGAGGTTTAGAGAGGGGTTTTTAATATACTTTACAACTTTCTAAACAACGTCTAAGGTTCCACCAAATATTAACATTAAATTTTTATTATTTTATGGAAAATTAAAATAATAATACCTTTCCTACCTTTCCTACTTTTCCCACTTTTCTTACTTTTTATGTATTGACATTAATATATAAATTCTCTAAGAAAGGCAAACTAATTTAATTTCGCTAACCCATTATTGGATAGACATGTTGTTAAAAAAATAGCCTATCTAATACTATTTTATTTTAAGGTTAATAAATTTAAAAGACTCAAAAAAATAAAATATATATAGATAATAATCATTCTTAGAATCAGGGTATAGGGTTATCATGAAATTCTAGAAAGCGGCGAGACTTTTTTGATTTATTGGCCCAATCAACACTCGCCTGCTATTACCATTTCCCGAAAAAAATGATAGACATAATTAAGGAATAAATATGAACAAGCGAAAATGGCTGGAATCACCAAAGTAGAAATATTTAAGTCAGCAGACCAATTGCATGAGCTGCTGAGAAAACAAAAAACAGTATTAGGCTTTGAACGTATTCAAGCGTTGTATTTACTGAAGATAGGGCAGGTAAAAACAATACAGGATTTAGCTATTGTGTTGGGAAGAGGAGCAGCGACAGTACAAAGATGGTTAAAAGCTTATAAAGAGTTAGGAATCACCAGTCTCGTATCAACAAAAAAGGGTTCAGGGCGACCGCCAATCATTAACACCTTCGTAAGAAAGCAACTGTTGGAAGAACTGAAACAGCCGCAGGGATTCAAAAGTTAAGCCGATAAAACACCTTCATGTTCAGCACATTCTCCGCAAAATATTAAAGGATAAGTAGAACGGTGCAAATAAACCAAACTATGTAACGAAAAGTAAAGTTGCTTGAAAGCCTCTTCCCTTCTGCCTTCTGCCTTGTCATAACGACAATTTTTAACACCGACCTACTTACTTTTAGCCAAGAATAAATTGAAATTTGCGGTTTTTCCAAGAATTGATACTAGCTATTTTATTTTTTATTTGGAACTCCCTTGAATATTAGAGAAACACGAATTGTTTGCTGAACACTCAAATAGATGTAAAGCCAGATGTTGGGAAAGTTCTTCACACACTTTCACTCCCCGCACGCTGTTACCACGCGCATCTAGCAGGGGCGAGAATACGGCAATTCCCATCTGATGGGGTACAACAGCGAAAATTCCACCACTAACACCGCTTTTAGCAGGAATGCCAACTTTATAAGCCCACTCACCAGCAAAGTTATACATGCCGCAGGTGTACATGACACTAAGAATATCTTTGATGTAATGCCTGTCTACCGCCTGTTCGTCTGTGATGGGGTTAGTACCTCTGTTCGCCAGCGTAGCTGCCATTACTGCTAAGTCGCGGCAATTCACCATCACAGCACACTGTTGGAAGTAGAGATCCAAAGCTTCTTCAATATTTTGGTCAATCATGCCAAAGTTGAACATTAAATGTGCCATGGCACGGTTGCGATGTCCTGTGCTGCGTTCAGAGGTAAACACAGAAATATCCACAAACACATCATGACCAATATATCGTCGGAACATATCCAACATCCGATTAAGGCGTTCTGTGGCACCCGAACCCTTGATTAAACTGGTAGTAGCGATCGCCCCTGCATTTACCATTGGGTTATGAGGCCGCTTTGACTGCTCATCAAGGATAATTGCGTTGAATGCATCTCCTGTCGGTTCCACACCAACTCTAGTTAAGATATAGTCTCGTCCACGATCTTCTAAAGCCAGCCCGTAAGCAAATACCTTAGACATCGACTGGATCGTAAATAGCTGTTCGTAATCTCCAACTTCGTAAAGCTGACCATCTACGGTAACAACGCAAATGCTGAACAAGTCGGGGTTTACTTTTGCCAATTCCGGAATGTAGTTTGCTACTGCACCCTCTTGCACTGACTTGTACTTGGAATGTAAGTCCTTGAGAAAACCTAAAAATTGCGATGGGACTATTTCTAAATCTCCTTGATTTGCTTGTGCCATGAGGTTAATAGCTTGCTCTAAAAAATCATGCTTTATCAATTACTTCGGGCAGGCGAAATAGTTTGTTACTTTTGTTACATTAGTAATCTTACCTACACATGCCCCAGAGTCTTTTTTAATTGTCTCATCATTGTTTTCCTTTCAATTGTAAAAAATACTAGCTACGGCAATACTTAGTTTTTTGCTTGTTATTACTAAAATTTTTAGTATTTTTCAATACTAAAAATCTTGCAAAAATAAGTATAAACAATGGATAAGTAAATTATATAAAAGCTTCACAAGAGATCGCGATCGCTAGATTAATTGAAAATAATGTTATCTGTAAGTCCTGGTTTAACTTATTTAAATCAAAATATTAACAATTTATAAACCATAATTAATTAGCTTAAAACAATTGATTTTTTCCTAGTTATATTTAATTATTATAAATACTATTTAAAAAAATTATATGTTATTTAACATACATCTTTTATCCAGAGTATTGCGGCTAAATAAAATTATCGCTTTTGTTAAGTTTTGATAAGAAAGATTTTGCTAATCGAAAAAAATGTTACACAGTCGAAATCCGCATTTGAGAAAGGTTTCGCCCTAAAAATTGAAGTTTAATGTTGATGAATTTATCAATATTTACGCTAAAACCCTGATCCCCAAGTCCAAAAGTTCGTGTTAGTCTGTTGCAGTTATAAACAAAAGGTGAAAGCGGAACGAGTTCGAGTTGCCAGGATTATGTCATCAAAAATAAAAATGGTGAAAAATCTTACGAACAAAGAAACTGCTGTTCTACAGTCGCTTTAAAATCGGACGCATGAATCAAAGACATTTTTGGACTATTGCTGCCCTGTCTCTGACTGTTTTGGGGCTACCCTCAGTCGGTTGTACTCAAACTACCAAGGGAACTGCTCAAGCTTCCCAGAAGGCACCAGTTAGTGATGCAGTCAAGGTAGGAGAGTTTCAATCCCCAGCAGGGAAACCTAGCTCGGATGCTGTGATTACAAACATCCATGCTCACAACATTGGAGGTCGTCAGGCGGCAACTCTGTTTATCCGAAATATTCCAGTTCTAACCTTTTTGAGTTCTAAACCGGTTGCTAGTAGTGATACAAAAGTTGGTGTAATAGGAGATGCTAAGGGCGTACAACAGTACGCCCTTATTGCTGACAACTCAGCAAAAGTAGCGAGTGTTGGAAATCTGACGGATGCAAGCAACCAAAATAGCTCACTTAACAATGACCCGGTTCAAAGAGCTAGTTTAATAGCAGCTAAAATCAACCAGTTGATCAGAGAAAATGTAGATGCTGGGAAAATTACTGTAAGTTGGAAGGGAGACAAATCTACCGTTGCGAATCAAGTTGAGAAAAAAAGCGCTTCTAACCAACAACAGTTCAGCGATCGCTACACAATCAAAATTAACGACCAAGAGTTGGTGGAAATCAACGAAGATACGCGACTAGCAGATACCACCAAGAATCTGGCACAAGATGCATTGCAAGCAACCAATCGCTTGCGGAGACTCATAGGCAATGCATCACCCATAAAGCAGATTGCTAACTTACCAGCACGTTTACCGTCACTACCCAAACCACAAGATATTGCCAAGAACGTAGTAATGACTTTCAGAGGCATGGCTTCTTTTTACGGCTATGATGGTTCTGGTAGCCAAACAGCCAGCGGTGAGAGATTCAATCCAGAAGCAATGACTGCTGCTCATCGTAGTTTACCCCTTGGCACAAAAGTCCGTGTTACCAACACCCGCAATGGTCGTTCTGTCGTGCTACGAATTAATGACCGAGGCCCATACATCCGAGGTCGAATTATTGATGTGTCTGCTGGTGCAGCTCGGATTTTGGGAATGGTGAGCAGCGGCGTTGCACCAGTGCATATTGAAGTTCTGGGTCGATAATTTGGGGACAAATCAATTAAAAATTAAAAATTAAAAATGTAAAATTCTAAATTTTTAATTTTTAATTTTTAATTCTCCAATTCCCCTAGTTCAACCAACTCTTCCCTGCTATTTCAGATATAAACTAACGGGGGAGAGGCTCAATAAGAACTAGGGGTATTTTGTGCGCCTGCTGACAACAATCGCAGCTTTACGCTGCTATTTAACTAAACGTTGCTCCCAAAACCAGCTCGCGGTTCTAGAGGGTCTAGTACTAGATGAAATGACTAGCTGGTATCAGACGGCAGTTGGCTTGATTCCAACAATGGGAGGGTTGCATCAAGGTCATTTAAGTCTGATTGAAAGAGCGCGACAAGAAAATTCTACGGTAATTGTCAGTATTTTCGTCAATCCGCTGCAATTTGCTCCCAACGAGGATTTTGAACGCTACCCTCGGACTTTAGAGCAAGACCGACAACTTTGCGAACAAGCAGGAGTAGATGCAATTTTCGCACCTACTCCGGAGGAAATGGGAGTTGCCGAGAAAAGTATAAAAGAATCTCAGGTTACACAAGTTATCCCGCCATCTGCTATGATATCAGGTTTGTGTGGTCGCTCTCGGCTAGGCCACTTTCAAGGTGTGGCTACGATTGTGACCAAGCTTTTGAACTTGGTACAGCCTGACCGAGCTTACTTCGGTCAAAAGGATGGTCAGCAACTAGCTGTTATTAGACGGCTAGTTGCTGATTTGAATTTGCCAGTAGATATTGTTGCTTGTCCAACGCTGCGCGAACCGTCCGGTCTTGCTCTCAGTTCTCGCAATCAATATTTAACTGCAAAGGAAAAAGAGCAAGCTGCGGTGTTATATCGTGGTTTGCAGCAAGCTGAAGCTGCGTTCAAGGCAGGTGTTCGAGATCGTAGCAAGCTGATAGTGGTGGTACAACAAGAAGTGGCAATGGTCAGTAGCGTCTCAGTGGAATATATTGAATTGATCGATCCGACTACGTTGATGTATTTAAAACAAGTTGAGGGGGAAGGAATGCTTGCGATCGCAGCTCGTCTTGGTTCTACAAGGTTGATTGATAATATCATCTTGCGCGATCGCCAACCCATCATAGCCATCGATGGCCCAGCTGGAGCTGGAAAATCCACGGTAGCTCGTCAAGTGGCAGCAGAGCTAGGTTTAGTATATTTAGACACTGGAGCTATGTACCGTGCTGTCACTTGGCTAGTGTTACAACAGGGTATTGCCATTGACGATGAGTGTGCGATCGCTGAATTAGCTAATCAGTGTAAAATTGAACTTACTCCTAGCCAGGATTTGCAATCTCCTGTGCGGGTTTGGATTAATGATACTGATGTCACCCAAGCAATTCGCACAACAGAAGTAACATCTCAAGTATCAGCAATAGCTGCACAGAGTGCTGTACGGCAAGCATTAGTCAAACAACAGCAAAGCTGGGGTAAAAGAGGTGGTTTAGTGGCAGAAGGACGAGACATTGGTAGCCATGTGTTCCCCGATGCCGAAATCAAAATCTTTTTAACCGCTTCTGTGAGTGAACGCGCACACCGACGACAACAAGACTTTCAAAAACTTGGTCAACCCCAAGTCAGCCTAGAGCAGCTGGAACAAGACATTGCCGAACGCGATCGCAAAGATAGCACTCGCAAAGTCTCTCCCTTGCAAAAAGCAGCGGATGCTATTGAAATTCAATCTGATGGTTTGAGCGTGTCTGAAGTTGCAACACAAATTATTGACTATTATCAGCAACGCTTATCTCAGTGGTAATCAATACAATTTACTGTTATACCAATTTAAAAAAAGAATGTCACAGATGTAAGCATGTGGAAACCCAGATAGAGTCTGACTTTCTTAATTATGAATTGGTATAAGTTTTTAGCTAAATGTAATGGTGAGTAGGTGCCTACTCACCATTATAAAAATAATATAAAAAAGTAATATATAGATGTTTTTAGAATTAGCTATATTTAATTAAATTACAGTTTTTTAATAAAAATTTAACTTTACTTAAGTATTAATTCTTATTGCTTTAGGACTATTTCTAAAAATCTCATTAATACTACTAATGGTATAGGTTTTAAAGTTCTTAAATTAGCTAGAAAGTGGAAAGCACTTATGCTAGGATTTAACGCCATGGCATTTGAACTTCCTCCATTACCCTACAACTACGATGCTCTAGAACCGTACATTGATACTGAAACTATGCGGCTGCATCACGATCTGCACCATCAGGCTTACGTGACTAATGTAAATGCAGCAGTGGAAAAACATCCGGAACTGAATTCCAAGAGCATTGAAGAATTGATTGTTAATCTTAATAATTTGCCTGAAGATATTAGAACAGCGGTACGTAACCACGGTGGTGGACATCTTAACCACACAATGTTTTGGCAAATTATGGCACCCAATGCTGCTGGTGAGCCAACAGGTGCGATCGCAGATATAATTAACAACAACTTCGGCGACTTTGAAACTTTCAAACAGCATTTTAATGATGCTGGAGCCAAACAATTTGGTAGTGGTTGGGTTTGGCTAGTTCGCACTCCTGACGAAAAATTTGCAATCACTAGTACGCCCAACCAAGATAATCCGATGACATCTGGTAGTTTCCCAATTATGGGTAATGATGTCTGGGAACACGCCTATTATCTCAAATACCAAAACCGCCGTCCCGAATACCTAAAACAGTGGTGGAATGTTGTCAATTGGGACGAGATTAACAAACGATTGCAGATGTCAAAGCACTGAATAGCTGAGCAAAAATAAACCAGGAGTCGGAATTGATGAATTCAGAATTGGTCAATACTCTACCCATGAAGGGATAAAGTTTGAATAAAGAACAATATTTGAATTTATTTTGAGCCACAGTTCGGCTTGGTTTTAAACCAAGTATTCATCTACCAGTAGCACAGAATCCATTCTGGATTCTGACTCCTGACTCCTTCTTTATAAAATAAGAAAGGCAATTAATCAGGCAGTACAGCGCTTTGGGAACTAAAGTACTGCGCTGCTATCTTATCTTTATTAGACTACTAATTGCTAATTGGATTTTCGCCATCAGCCATTAGTCATAAGTTATTAGCAGTTTTTATTTATAATAATTAATTTCTCGATATCTGACTTATTACAACAGTACTTTGTGTTAATCTTCACTTTGGTAGTAAAATGACGATGTTAAGTTTTATAACCCAACATTTAAGGGGATAAAACTGCTACGCACAAAAGCTGTAATTTCCTAAGCTTATGCAACAGCTTTAACCTGGAAAACAGTAAAGAGAGGATTTCACACAATGGCATTTTCACAGCCCCCCTTACCCTTCGACTTTAATGCTTTAGAGCCATATGGCATGAAAGGCGAGACTTTCGAGTATCACTATGGTAAGCACCACAAAGCTTATGTAGACAATCTAAACAAGCTTACTGAAGGCACAGAACTAGCTGATAAGTCTCTAGAAGATGTAATCCAAATTTCCTTCAAAGATTCCTCGAAAGCAGGAATCTTTAACAACGCTGCTCAAGTTTGGAACCATACCTTTTTCTGGAATTCCTTAAAGCCATCTGGTGGTGGTACACCCACAGGTGAACTCGCAGCCAAGATTGATAAAGACTTTGGTAGCTTCGACAAATTCAAGGAAGAGTTCTCTAACGCTGCTGCAACTCAGTTCGGTAGTGGATGGGCTTGGCTAATTGATGATGGTGGTACGCTGAAGGTGATCAAGACACCAAATGCAGAGAACCCTCTAGCTCACGGTAAAAAGGCACTCCTAACTTTGGACGTTTGGGAACATGCCTACTATATCGACTACAGAAATGCTCGCCCAGCGTTCATCAAAAACTTCTTAGATCAGTTGATAAACTGGGAATTCGCTGCTGCAAATTACGCCAAAGCCTAGTACTGTTAGCTTGCGGCAACGCCAAGGGCAAACGCGAGATTCGTAATTTGTGGGTTAAAACCTCGCCCCTCGTGGGCGACCTCTTTTCCCCGTATCCCCGCGTCAAGTTCATCGCCTGAATCTTAGCTTTTTTCAAATACATAAAGCCTAAATCAGTTGAATTACAAATATTATCAACAGTCACGGTTCGTATCGTGGCTGTTTTTGCTCCTTTGAGCATTCTGTTAGCACGGTAAGTCAGAGGATTAGCTTCGTCTTTCTAAGATTGTCTAAATGTATATTAAAAAGTAGTGAAATAAAAATAAAATATACAATACATGGATAGCAAACAACTGGCACAGTACTTAGAGGCAACAGATAGCATTACTAAACCTTGGCTACTAGTGCAACTGCGCCTCAAGAAATTACAAGAACGCCGACATCTAATTTCAGCAGATACCTATGCTGATGAGTTAGCAGACATCCACCAAGACTTGATGAATCTAGGTGAATGGTGGCGTGGTATAGAAGACGAAGTATTTTAAAGTGAGTAGTTAGGAGTTAGGAGTTTTACAGCCTCCTGCCTCCTGCCCTCTGCCTCCTAACTTAAAAACCCAACCTGATGGCTCAAGCTCTCGATCAAGTCGATTACGATACTCTCGATGCTGCAAAGCGACGCTTCATCGATGCTGCAAAACGCACGCTGCGCTTTGCGAACTCCTACGGCATCGTGTCCGAGTCAAGTCTTGGAGGAAGCGCCAATGCTTTCAGTTTTAACCTCGCTCCATTCATCGCAGCGGGGAATCAAGAACTTTCTTTGACACTTGTCCCCGAAGGACTTGGTACCGCAGACGATACCCGACCTGATGACCTCAGTGAAGAAGAATTGTGTCGCTTCTGGTGGAACATCGGTATCAAGATTATCTCTTGTCTGACGAACGATGCCGCATCCTCCGGTATGCAGACTGTACTTCTTGGTCTCTATCTACCGTCGAGTACTCCTGAAACTGTCTTTACCCCTGCCTTCCTTAATGGGTTTCTGGATGGAGTGGTTGAGGGATGCAAACGAGTAGGGTGCGTCTATCTATCCGGGGAAACTCCTCAACTAAAAACTAAGATGATTTCGGGTCGGCTCGATATTGCAGGCTCGGTTTTTGGAGTTATGCCACCTGGTGTTGCTCCTGTTGACGGTTCGCGTCTGTCTGCTGGAAATACGATTGTTCTCGTTGAAAGCTCAGGCCCCCATGAGAACGGCTTTACCCCGTTGCGAAAGCTTGCCGAGTCCCTCCCCGATGGCTACAGAACAAAACTTCCGAGCGGACGTGAGTTGTGGGAAGCGATGAACGCCGCTTCAAATCTCTATACGCCGCTTGTGCAAGCGGTACTTCGTGAGGGAATTCTCCCTACCGCGATGGAGAATATTACTGGTCATGGGTGGCAGAAGTTGATGCGGTCGGCGAAGCCCCTGCGGTATGTTATTGAGACGATGCTGCCCGTACCTGAGCTATTTACCTTTGTCGAGCATCATCTTGAAGGCGGATCTGCAATGATGCTTTCTGTGTTCAATTACGGAGCAGGATTTGCCTTCTATACAGAGTCGGAGCAGGATGGAGAAAGAATCGTCAGACTTGCAAGAGAACATGAACTCACGGCTGCGATCGCCGGAAGGGTTGAAGCCTCCCCTACCCGCGAGGTGATAGTAGCACCGCTTGGGGTAACGTTAAAGGGAGAGTCATTTGGAATTGCGCGAGGGGTATAGCAATCTGTAAAGGTTGTTAGATTGTTGAACGCCAGTTCGCTCAACGGGGGAAACCCCCGCACGAGACTGGCTCCTATTAATAGTTGACTGTCAATAAACGATGGCATAGGGTAATTTCTTTATTGGAGTTTATTTCTCCAAACCTGATGTTTACTAAAAATTTTCTCTATAAAGATTCTAAGTATTTAAGTAGTTTTTGAAATATTTTTTACTTAATTTATATAAGCAATCGAAAATACTCATGACCGTAATCATTGAGATTTGCTAACGTAGTCTTAACATATTGAAAAATTTAGCTGATTAAGCTGAGATAAAAGCCTCCAAAACTAGTTTGGAGTGCGGGAAATTTCCCATCTATGGATATGGCGTGTTGGTGTGTAGAGAGAATTACGTACTTTTTTCAGAGGGGGTTATGGTTGTAAATTTTGCTCAAACATCTGCTTCCACAGAACTGCTAAAGCAAGTATTCCAGAGAATTGACGCACACAGTTGTCCCAAGTTATTCAATTTTCACATGCACACTGTCCACTCAGATGGAAGATTGCAGCCAAGTGTATTAATGGAACAAGCGATCGCGATCGGTCTTCAAGGCTTTGCCATTACAGATCATCACTGTATTGACGGTTATCAAGCAGCACGAGTTTGGTTAGAAGATTGGCAACGGAACAACAGTAATGCTAGTATTCCCCACCTATGGACTGGGGCAGAAATTAATGCCAACCTTTTGGATAACGAAGTTCACATTTTGGCTTACGCTTTCGAGATCGAACACCCTAGTATAAAACCTTATTTGCAAAGAAAGCCAACTACAGGCCAAGAATATCAGGCAATCAATGTGATTGCTGCTATTCATGATGCTGGGGGATTGGCAGTACTTGCTCATCCAGCTCGTTATCGGCGATCGCATTTAGACTTAATTCCTGCTGCGGCTAAAAACGGGATTGATGGCGTTGAAACTTTCTACGCTTACAACAACCCCTCACCCTGGAGGCCAAGTGCTTTAGAATCACAACAAGTGCAACAGTTGGCTGGTGAGTATGGTCTTTTCAATACCTGTGGTACTGATACGCACGGTTTAAACCTGCTACAACGGTTGTAGATAATCCGGGCAATTTAACTTAAAACTCCTGGTTCAACCAGCCAGGGGGTTTATTATCTTTTGAGATTTTAGATTAGACCTCTTGCATAAATATTTTTTGTCTCGCGCAGAGACCCAGATAAAAGGGCGACAATAACAACTTTTGCAAGAAGTCTATTGTGAAAGTCTGATACCAATTCTGTATAGTGACACCGCGACCTATTTTTGTACCACCCATGTAAAGAGTATGTCTTCGTACCGCATTAGGTCTAATTTCTTTGCGAGTAACAAAGTTAATTTCTATGACTTCTGTAAACCCTCTCCAAAGCTAACTTGCTGTTAAAGTCCACCAACTATAAATGATGCCTGTCTGCAACCACCAGTAATACCATAAAGCGTTTTATCTGTTCTTTCGAGAGAAATTGATAAAAAAAACCAAGTCTCCCTAACTTTAATAATTCCCAGATTTTGCTGGCAAACTTCAAAGACATCAAAAAATTATCATTAAGAAAATGTGTCACTGATGACAAATAATGTGTCAGTGTACAATAACTAATGGACGTAACTGGATTCGAACCAGTGACCTCTACGATGTCAACGTAGCGCTCTAACCAACTGAGCTATACGTCCTTAACCACACAATTTCTAATAATAGCATATATTTTTCTAATAAGCCAAGACCAAAGACAGAAATTAGGCAAACTTCATAACTTGACGCAACTAACACTTACTTTACCTGTAGCTGCTGTAGTGCCATTTTGTACTTTTTCTAATTCATGGAATAATCCGCTGTAATTTGCTAATCACACGATTACGAGCTAAAAAATCACTGTTGGCAAACGTAACCTCGCACTGAGAGGCTTGCAAAAAGCATTGCGTATTAACTCAAAAAAAATTGGAGTAGATATCTTATTTATTCATCACTCAAAGTTTCAATCAACAAATCTACCTGCTGCTGTCGCTGCTGCAAAAAACTTTCGCACTGACGCAAATACTCAACAGCCTTACCAAATTGGTCAAAAACCTCTTCCAATTCCAGCTCACCCGCCTCAATGCGAGCGATAATTTCCTCTATTTCAATAACCTTTGCCTCATAATTCCAACCTTCCATCGAATCAGAGCTAGAGGAATTCTTGCGTCTAACCATTAAACCCTTCGTGTCCTACTCTACCCTTCGAGAACAATTTCATCTAAAGCGTCTGCGCGCCTACGCGGTTCGTTAATCTTTAATTTCCATAACTTTCACTTTAACCTCTCCCTGCCCCAGCTGAATCAATAACTCTTGCCCTACAGCTAACTCACTAGCAGAACGAGCGATCGCGCCATTTTCTTGTCTCACCACCGCATAACCACGTTGCAATACAGCTTTGGGGTCAAGACTTGCCAACTTTTGTCTTAACAATTCTAGATGCTGCCTTGCTTGCTGCGATCGCCCCATCGTGACTTGCACCAATTGCTGACGCTGCCAAGCTAACTTTTGCGCCTCTTGCTGCACTTGCCGATCCAACCGCAAACGCCGCAAACGGTTTCGCAGTGTTTGCAGTTGATTCTCAGCAGTTTCCCAAACATCATGCATTGCCTCATGTAAAGCAACAACTCGCTGCCGATGCTGAGTATACAACTCTGACAGTTCTGGTACAACCATTTCCGCCGCCGCAGTCGGTGTATGTCCGCAGGCATCAGCAGCTAAATCTACCAAAGATTCATCTCTTTGATGCCCGATACCAGTAATGACGGGAATGGAACAATTAGCAATCGATCGCACTACCCGTTCATCATCAAAGCATGCCAATTCTTCGACCGCGCCACCACCCCGCGATAAAATTAACACTTCGGCGCGACCATCTCTTTCTACCCGCTCAATTGCCTTAACTATAGATTCTGGCGCTTGTTCGCCCTGTACAGTGGCAGGAGAAAATAAAATGTGTAAACCAGGATACCTTTGCTTGAGAGTTTTTTGGATATCCCCCCAAGCCGCCGCAGTTGGTGAAGTGACAACAGCGATCGTTTGGGGGTGAAGTGGGAGAGGACGTTTTCGTTCTGCATCAAACAATCCTTCAGCTAGCAAGCGGTTTCGCAACTGTTGATAACGCAGTGCCTGTAACCCAACCCCAGCAGGCAAAGCCTGCCAAACTGACAATTGATACTCTCCTCTTTGCGGATAAACCCGAATGCTGCCCAAAACGATCAACTGCTCGCCAGGAATTGGTATTTGTGCGAGTTTTGCCAATTGGTTATTCCATGCCACACACTTAATTCCTGCTATGCCATCGGGGTCTTGTAGTGTAAAAAATAACCCACTACGATGGTGGTTAGCGCTAGAAACTTCGCCAGTCACCCAAACTTGCCGCAGATGCTGGTCTTGCTCTAATAGCAAGCAGATATAGTCAGTCAATCCAGATACGGAAAGCGCTGTATTGGGAATCACTGAATCGGCAAAATTAGAAGTCATCAAAGACGTGTAGATAGGGATGGACTGGGTAATGTAGCTAAAAGTCTATCCAAATCCTAGCAAATATCAGGTTTTTATCTAAAAATGAAAATACACCGTGAGATACCTCGCGGTGCATTTGCTTCATTTGGCCTTGTTTACTTGGATGCTAAAAGCTGTGACACCTCAGCGTGTGCCAACACAACGTTAGGTTCACCTTGGAGAGCAGCATAGTATTTTCTGGCAAACGCATTGCCTACTTCTGACGGCGTGATTAGCATCCGCGCATCAGCACTCAAATTTTGGACATCTTCTAGCGTTACAGGTTCATCCGCTGCAAGCATGACATCAATTTTTACAACTAACTCAGAAATGCGATGTAGCCAAGCAAATTGTCGATCGTTGATTACGAGTTGCAGCAGTTCTCCGCTCGATACTCGTCCACGGACCTGTTCGTAAGCGATGCGTTCTGTTTCAAGCAACACTTGGTGAAGGCGTAGCAATTTGTTTCGCAAATCACGTAGATGTTGATGTTGACCTATTCGTTGTTGAAGTGTGTTAAAAGTCAATGGAACCCTTCCTCCCATTACGATAATCTTTAAAGGCTTGAATAATTTATTCTTCAGTATTAATTACAAATTAACCATAGCGAACAACTGGTTGGCTGAACTATAAGTTGCACTTATTTGAGGCTCTTGTCAGATTTTGGCGATCGTTGAAAGTTACGCACTTTAAGGCAGATGGCAGAAGGCAGACGGCAGAAGGTTTTAAGACGTTTTGTTATCCGAGCGTGGGACTTGTGACCAAGATGGGCGCTCGCTTACGGCTTTCTTGTGATGCAGATGTTCTATAATCCTTGCACTGCTTCAATTGTGGGAATTTTTCCTTCCTCCTACCTTCTGCCTTGCCCCAATCAAGATCGCCAAAAGTTGCCAAGAACCTTATTTGAAGTGTGAAGTGCAGGTAAATAATTGTAGTTTACGTTTTTACTTTGCTAAATAGTTCCTATATATGATTAATCATATATTAACATAAAAATATATACGATTGAACAGATATAGTTTCTACTACTTTACGTTCGGAAAACCGTCTATGTCTCTGGCACATACAATTTTAGGTTTCCTTCAGCAAGAAAAAATGACAGGTTACGACCTGAAAACAAGCTGCTTTGATCGATGCATTGCTCCTTTGTGGTCTGCGGATCAGGCTCAGATTTACAGAACACTTGATAAACTCGTGGACCAGGGTTGGATTACTTGTACCGTTGAGATTCAGCACGATCGCCCTAACCGCAAAGTTTATAATATGACTGAAGCCGGAAAAGCTGAATTAATTCGGTGGTTGCAATGTCCTCAGCCATTACCGACGCTTCGAGAGCCATTAATCGTTCAGTTATTTTTCGCCGCACAGTTACCGAATGAAGCGATCGTTCAATTGCTAGAACAGCAGCTAACTGCACGCAATGAAAAGCTAGCTAAATGTAAAAATGTTGAGTTACCGATGCTTGGCGATCGTTTTACCAGTCGCGAGCAAATGATGCAAAAGCTCGTACTAGATTTAGTGATACGAAGAGAACAAACTTACATTGATTGGCTGATGACCGCTATTGATGTTATTCGCCACCAGAGGGACGGCGAGACCGGAGAGATGGGAGAGTAGGGAAGCAGGGGAGAGTTTTAACAACTAACAACTGACATTCTTGGTGCGAAACTACCTAATTTAGACGCGCATTAGCTTATGCTTTTTGCTTCTCAACAAAAGTGGACGAGTTTACTATCTGTTGAAATGCCCTGTGGTAAATAGCGCCATTATCTCCGTAGTCTATCTGCGAGAATGTCGCAACGGAGTGGCTTACTTTGAGGAACTACCGCGCATGGTTTCCCGACAGCCGCGCAAGTGGTGTCGAAATGGCGTGAGGTTCCCTCCATTGTACCAATTGGCGTAATAGAAGGATGTTGCAGTGTGTTTAAGATTGAAGAATATAAAAAATCATTGGGCGGAACCAATCGTCATGGCCGTTATTGTTGCTAAGTGGACGATTGACGCTGGCATTTTGAGCGATCGCATAGTTGAACTGCTGAAGGGAGAAATTGTCGAAATGTCATCGGCAGGAAAACCCCATGCTTCTTGTAGTCAAATTCATCCAGATAGTTAACATAGGCTTCTAAAAATAGGTGTAAATTCACACAAAATTTATATATAGCTGGCTAATATAAAGATTATATGAAAATTAATTTTTATTTGATATTCCTTAACCTGTAGACATTGGTTAAAAGCTTATTTAAGTGAAATTACAGCACTATTAATTTTTGAGATTTGGAGTATTTTCTGATGAAATTAGCCAAAAATTTTGGCGTGGCTACTGTTGCTGTTGCCATCTCTGTTGCTGCTGGTGCTATACCAACACAAGCTGCTGTGGTTAATTACGATTTCATGGTAAATGCGATCGCTGGCGACTATCCTGGTCAGTATTACGGTTCTTTTAGTTATGATGACTCGACTTTAACTGGGACAGGTGAAGAAACCTTAGGGATTAACAATGGATTATCCATTGCGTTTAACTACTTAGGTATAAAGTATACAGAGAAAAATGATATTGATTATGGCTACGGCGCTCCTTTCGTCAGTTTTCAAAACGGTAACCTTTTAGGAATCAACTATTTGGTTGAAGATCGGTTTTTCATCGGTAGTAATCCAGAAAATCTCAATACAGGAGGAGCAAAATTTTATAGCATTGTCAGTGCTGATTTGACCTCCGCGACACAGGTAGGTACAGTAAGTTACTCTCAAGTACCAGAACCTATGACTCTGGGTGGTACAGTAGTTACTGGTACTCTAGGTCTGTGGTTGAAACGCAAGAAAAAAGCACCCGCAGTGGCAAAATAAAACCAATTCTTTTTACTAAAAGTCTTTAGATCTGCTAAAACACATCTTACTTGCCATCTTTTGACTTTTATAGTACATTCGTACTTACAAGAGAAATCCTGATTGAATTGCTCCCCACCTTAGCAGTGGGGTTTTTATTTGGATACAAAAGACCCTGGAATTTCGCTTAACCCAAAATTCCAGGGTACTATACTATTCAAGGTGTAGAGACGTAAATTATTTTAAACAAAACTGCCATTAGATTTCTTAGGGCTAATAGCAATTACAGATGGACGAGGCAGACCTTGAGGTTGATTTTTACCGCCATCTTTAGTTGAGATATTACTTGGCCAACTACTACCACGAGGTACGGTACGAGTCTGCTCAAATAGTGTGCCATTCAAATTCAGCATTTCAATTTTACGACTCAGTATTGTGCCATCGTTAATGGGGCAATCTTCACCGGGATGCTGTACTGAAAGAATCAAAGTATCTCCGACAAAAGTTGGGCCTGTCATCTCGCAGCGTACTGCGCCGTGGGCAAAGGGTACTACTTTTCCAGCGTGAGTACCACTGGTGGGAATATAGAACAGCCAATTATTACCAAAAACTCCGGTAAGATTGGAAACGTTACCAACAGCTGAATGGTCGATGGTGTTTAAAGTAGCAGTTGCACCAACGTTAAAACCATTGTGGGTATCGGTGGACATATCTGTAACACCCCAAACATTTCCCTTATTGTCGAATACCAAGTTATCTACGTTGGCGAAACCATCACCATCAATAGATCCTGCTTCTCCACCTTGGGCAAATCTTTCCCAATGGAAAGTAAGACCTGTACCGTCGGTACTATCTTCAACGATCTTATAGAGTCCTCCTGACTGCTGTGTAGCATTGACATCAGTACTTAACTTGGCAACTTGGAAAATGCGTGAGTCTGGATACCCATCGCTTCCTGGCGCACCATCCGTATAGGCAATGAACACCTCTTTGGTGGTTGGATGCACTTCTATATCTTCTGGACGGGCTGTGGGAGTTCCCCCAGCCAAGTTGGCTGCTAAGAAGGCATCGCTAAGTACAGCCCCTTGGGTAGCGTAAAAATCAGATAGCTTTTTATTTTGATAATCAGGTAGTGCTGTTGCTTCGTTGGTGCGATCGCATTTGAATATACCACCATCTCCAGTTTGCCCTGCAATGCCATTGCGCTTTGGTAGGGGTAAAAGACCCTCTCTTTGTGCTGTTCCCAAGGCATCAAATTCTACAGAAGAAATCATCGAAGGCGGAATCGGGTTAGTGGGAGTAACTAAGAGTAACGGTATCCATTTACCCGTTCCCTTTTTAACGCCCTTCTGATTATTGGGTGGATTGTAACGGGCAACATACAAAGTACCACTTTCCCATAAATTGCTGTTACTTTTACTGCTTGGCTGGGAAACAATGCCAGCACTGACAAACTTCCAGGTATGTCCTCCGCGTTTGTCATCACCCATGTAAGCAACTAATGGCTTCCCTGCTTCAACACGTAAGGCGACATTTTCATGGCGGAAACGACCCAACCAAGTTTGTTTGCGCGGGCGGAAATTCGGATTTACAGGGTCAATTTCTACAATCCAGCCGTATTTTTCTCCTACGAGACCGAAAATCTTGCCAGCACTACCGTCGATGTAACTTGTCTGAGTACCATCAGGCTTGACTGCTTCTTGAACACTACCTTGAAAGTTTTCTTCAGCAGATAAGATAGTTCCCCAAGGAGTTGTACCACCAGAACAGTTGTAGGCTGTACCAATAATTTTATTACCCAATCCATCGGCACTAAGGTTAAATACTTGAGTAGCAGCTGGCCCAGTGCCGATTAAATAATTTTGGTCGCCTTTCTGGTGGCTGCGATCGCCCCAGGAAGTAATATTTTTATATTCATCATCCCGTTGGCTATTAATTGCTAAACCAGAAAGACCATGAATACGGCGATTTTGAGCATCACCCCTGACGACTGTAAAACGTTTTTCGGGGTTACGGCGAGAGACGCGGATAATTGAACCGCCTTGGTTGTATAAAAATTCCCCTTCAGCTTCCAGATTTTTGGTGGAGGGTAAAGCCCAGCCAATTACCGATTCAAAAGTAGTGGGAAATCCTTTGAGGTCAGAGGAACTGCCGATCAATAAATCAGAAAAAGGGTAACTAACGTATTCATGATTGACCCACAGATATCCTATATCGTCAGTTCTACCAATGGGAACAAAACCAGTGTAATCGCAGTTATAACCGAAATAGTCATCGCTGTTGGGAAACACGCGATCGCCCCAACTAACAATTACATAACGTTCGTACTCTGGCGGTACTACTACATCATCAATTACGTTGTAACTAGTTAATTTCACATCCGTAGATGCATTCAGTATTTGTCCCTGTCCAATTCCTGTGGGTAAAAAGCTTTTCTGCTGTTGATAAATTGATACGGGATGGGGTAAACGTACTGGGCTAAAGCTTAACTGTGGGATTTTTGCATCAGCAATGCTGGTAACATTATTTAGAATTTTGTCTCCCAATACAGCAGCACCAGCGCTGCCAGCAAAAAATATTAAAACTTGTCTCCGACTCAATGTAGACATCAAACTTCCTCTATATTTTACCGGAAAAATTTGGTGATACAAATCCTACATATTTCCCAATAAAACTCGGTTTATCTGGGAAATTATCTGCGTTTTAAAATGCAGATATCCTGTGATTTTTCACAGGTTTCAGTACAAAAATTAATACTCCGTCACTCAATCTAGATAACAAAAATTAAAATTGGGTTATATATTCATTAACTGAAAATTATTAATATTAATCTGAAGCAAAATATTTTTTGCCAAAACTCAATCATATTAAGTCCGGCTAATTATTTATAATTCCCGAATCTATGCAGAAAGCCCAAAAACCCTTCCCCTCTGCCCCTCTGCGGTCTTAATGATAAGTCTTTAACCGGACACGATATCAGAGGTTAGCAGATGACACTTTGGGGACTTCCCAATAAAAAATATCCAATTGTCATTGGTGAATGTTGATTGTTAACTTTCAACAACTTCAAGCGGGATAATTTATTTCTTGGAGTTCTCTCGAGTATTTCACCCGTGCCTGGACAAACGAAGAGAAGATATAGTTTAACGTCCTAACCCAAAAACAGCTTATACGCCATATTCTGGCTTTCATCCCAATAGCGATAGCCCAGAGTATCGAGAAATGCTTGCCATTGCTTCATTTCATGGGGAGGTACCTGCATTCCTACAACAATTCGCCCATAGTCTGACCCGTTGTTGCGGTAGTGAAACATGCTGATATTCCAGTTGGGATTCATAGAACCAACAAATTTCATCAATGCGCCAGGGCGTTCGGGAAACTCGAAACGGTAAAGTAATTCGTTGTGGGCTAAAGGAGAATGTCCGCCCACCATGTGACGCAGATGTAATTTTGTCAGTTCGTCATCTGTTAAGTCAATGGTTTTGAAGCCACAGCCTTCAAAGGTTTCCACCATCTTTGCTCTGTCGGCAAGGTTTTGAATTTGCACGCCTATAAAAATATGAGCTTCTTTTTCATCGGCAATGCGATAGTTAAACTCCGTCAGATTACGTTTACCAATACATTCACAAAACTTGCGAAGACTTCCCCGTTCTTCAGGAATTGCTACTGCAAAGATGGCTTCGCGTTGTTCGCCTAACTCTGCGCGTTCTGCTACAAACCGCAGGCGGTCAAAGTTCATGTTGGCACCGCAGGCAACGGCAACCAGTGTTTTTCCTTGAATTTGCTCTCGTTGTGCGTAAGCTTTGGCAGCTGCGATCGCCAATGCACCCGCAGGTTCTAAAATCGATCGCGTATCTTCAAACACGTCTTTAATTGCCGCACAGGTCGCATCCGTATCGACCAAAATGATGTCATCTACATAGTTTTGGCACAGACGAAAGGTTTCTTCACCAACTTCTCGCACTGCTACTCCATCAGCAAATAAGCCCACTTGGGGCAATCGCACCCGATGTCCAGCTTTTAGCGATTGATACATGGCATCAGCATCCACCGGTTCAACACCAATAATCTTGATTTCCGGACGCAACCGTTTCACATAGGCCGCAATTCCTGAAATCAATCCACCACCCCCAATGGCTACAAAAATTGCATGGATAGGTTGCTGGTATTGCCGCAGAATTTCCATGCCGATGGTTCCCTGTCCGGCAATCACATCCGGATCGTCAAAAGGGTGAATAAAAGTTAGTCCCTTGTCTGCCCCTAATTGACGAGCATAAGCATAAGCATCATCGTAAGTATTACCATGCAATACTACCTCTCCACCTCGTGCCCTGACTGCATCCACTTTTACCTGGGGCGTAGTCACCGGCATAACGATAATTGCTCGCGTTTTCAGCCGACTCGCAGCAAGGGCGACCCCTTGGGCATGGTTGCCAGCAGATGCCGCAATTACACCCTGTGCCAGCAAATCCGGCGGCAAGTTCGCCATCTTGTTGTAAGCCCCCCGCAGCTTGAAGGAAAATACTGACTGCATATCTTCCCGTTTCAACAAGAGTTTATTATTTAATCGCGCAGACAAATTTGGGGCAAACTCTAGAGGTGATTCCTGGGCAACATCGTATACGCGGGCTGTCAGTATCTGTACTAGGTAGTCGCAAAGCATGGGGTAAACGGGTGAGCAAGTACCGGATGAAGATTCATTTTACGCCAGTTGTGTACTTGTTTTACGGGGACTATTTACCGAAACAGTGCTGAGTGAGGGACAAGAGAGATGAGGGGGACAAGGGAGACAAAGAGAATAACAACTGATTCTTAACTCCTCTACAGACACGATTAATCGCGTCTCTCCTAACTCCTAACTTCTGTCTCCTGCTCCCTCTGCCTTCTACTTAACAGAAACTTCAGACTCTCAAGAAACACATTGCGTGGAGTCAGAAATGGGGGTAAGTTTTAAACCAAAAGCTAGAGCTTTTTTCTTAAGGTTATTAACTACCCGCTCTCGATAGCGTTGCTCATAAGCATCAACACCAGGGTCAATAAATTGATCGCCAG